>JALNWY010000036.1 GCA_023230665.1 Deltaproteobacteria bacterium | reverse complement strand
TCCGAGCTACCTCACCTCCCGGCACCGGAACTCGACATACTCCGTGTATGACGCCGGGGTGCCCACCACGCTCGGCATTGCCGCGCGCTTCGACGATGCAACCTTTCTCGATGCGTTCATCACCTGGCTGCGCGGCCTGGAGATCCCCCACGACCGGGTGGCCCTTCCGGCGGTGCTGGGCACGATCGATCCTGCCTCGGCCATGGAAAAGATCTCTCGGGCAGTCGGCAGGAAGGTGTTCGAGATTCCCACCCTGCCCCCTTCGGTCCCAGGCCTGAGACTTTTCAGGGCCTTAAAGCGCGTGATGCAGAACCGGGGAATCCACCTCTACTGGGGCAAGGAGGTCACCAGCGTGGAGCGCCAGGGCCATACCATCGAGGCCGTGACCCTTGCCACCACGGGCAGGGCCAAGCGGGTACAGGGGCGGGCCTTTGTGCTGGCCACCGGGTCTTTCGTGAGCGGGGGGCTCTTCGCGGGCAGGGATTCTGTGCGGGAGACCGTGTTCGATCTGCCGGTGGCCGTGCCCGGCGAGCGAAAGGACTGGTTCAACACCGACTTCTTCTCGGCCGGCCACAGCATCGAGCGAGCCGGCGTACGGGTGGACAGGTCTTTCAGACCGGCCGGGGCGAAGATCGACAATCTCTTTGCATGCGGGAGCATCCTGGCCGAGTGCGAGATCATGAGTTTCCAGTGCGGCCACGGGCTGGCCGTCGCAACCGGGGTGGCCGCGGCCAAGAGCTGCGCGCAGGGGCTGTCATGACGACCTTCGAACACTGCGTGCGCTGCACCCTGTGCGTCGAGAACTGCCCGGTGTTCAAGGTGAACCCGGCGTTCCCGGGGCCCAAGCAGGCCGGTCCCGACGCCCAGCGGTTCCGTCTGGACGGCGAGCGCTCCGTGGACGACTGGGTGAGGCTCTGTTCCCAGTGTCAGCGCTGCCAGGTTGCATGCCCCTACGGGGTGAACGTCTCTGAGATCATCCTGAAGGCCCAGCTCAAATACAGCCACGAGCACATGAGCCCCTTTGCGGCCCATCTCTTCGCCAACACCTATCATCTGGGGAAGCTGGGCTCGCTCGCTGCGCCCATCACCAATGCGGTGACCTCATCGGCTGCGACACGGAAAATCATGGGCGTTCTCGGTCTGGCCACGAACCTGCCCATGCCCAAGTACCGGTTTTTCTCCCTGAACAGGGGAAGGCGGCGAAAGGGCAGGAGAAGGGCGTCACGAAAGGTGGTATTTTTCCACGGGTGCTATCTGGGCTTCAACCGCCCTGATATCGGGCGGGGCATTCGGGATCTGCTGGCCGGTCTCGGGTGCCGGGTGGTCATCCCCGGGCAGACCTGCTGCGGGCTGCCGGCCCTGGGCAACGGAGACCTGGAGATCGCGAAGAGGTTTGCGCGGAAGAACGCCCGGATGCTGGTGGAGTACATTGACCGGGGATACCGGGTGGTGTATGCATGCACCTCCTGCGGGCTCACCCTGGTGCACGATTACCCGGAGGTGCTGGAGCTGCCCGAGGGCAGAAAGATCGCGGAAAACACCTACAACGTGCACGAGCTGATCCTCGACCTCCTGGAAAACGACGCCCCTGACGTTGAGTTCGGCGAGGTGGACCGTACGGCCGCCTACCACATCCCCTGCCACCTGAAGGCATTGGGGATCGGATATCCGGCAGCCGGTATCTTCGAGAAGATACCGGGGCTCAAGATCGCGATTCTCGATGATAACTGCTGCGGGCTCGCCGGCAGCTACGGGTTTAAGAAAAAGAATCAGCAGACTGCGGAGAAGCTCGGGACCATATCGGCCTTCGCCATAAAGACACTGGAGCCGGACGCCCTGATCAGCGACTGCGGGGCGTGCAGGATGCAGCTCGGCCATTACACGGGGCTGTCTGTCCTGGACCCGTCCGAGGTGATCATCGCATCGCTGGAAAAAGGCGCTTCAAAGGAATCGAGAGGAAAAAGGAGAATACCGTGATAAAAGATCTGACACCCGAGATGATTCAGGAGCTCACCATCAAGGCCCGCAAGTCAAGGGCCGATATCGTGGCCATGACTCACCTGGCCGCCTCCGGCCATCCTGGCGGCTCCATGTCGTCCATTGATATTTACACTCTGCTCTACCACATTATTCATATGGGTACGGATAAGGTGGTGATTTCCCACGGCCATACCTCGCCCGCGGTCTACTCTGCCCTGGCGAGGAAGGGGCTCTTTTCTCCAAGGGAGGCGATCAAGGGTTTCCGCCGGGTAGGCAGCATCTTCGAAGGACATGTGGAGATCACGGTCCCGGGCGTGCCCTGGGGCACGGGCAACCTGGGCCAGGGGCTCTCCGTGGCGTGCGGATACGCCGTGGCTGCGCGCGTGAAGGGGCAGCCCATGGACTGCTTCGTGGTCACGGGCGACGGCGAGCAGCAGAAAGGGCAGATCAGCGAGGCCAGGAGGTTCATTGCCAAGTATGGGCTGAACAATATCACGGTCATCATCGACAACAACGAGCTGCAGATCTCCGGGAGCAGGTCCGAGGTTATGCCCCAGGACTTCAGGGCCGAGTACGAGGCGGCGGGCTTCCGAGTGCTGGAGGCGGACGGCCACGACTTCATCTCGCTCTATGCCGCGATCCGGCAGGCCGCCGGTGATTCGGAAGCCCCGTACGTGATCATCGCCCGCACCATCATGGGAAAGGGCGTGAGCTTCATGGAGAACAAGGCCGACTTCCACGGCAGGCCCCTGAACAAGGCCGAGATGGAGCAGGCCCTCCCCGAGCTGGATCTCGACTGGCCCCTGGCCGGGCTGGAAGGCCTGCGCAACGAGCCCATCGCCGAGGCGATCCCCAACCAGGACGTTCCCTGGCCCTTTCCCCAGGTGAACCCGGGCGTGAACCGGCTCTACGAAAAGACCGTGTCCACCGACAACCGCTCCGCCCTGGGTCGGGCTCTGCTGGAAGTGGCGCAGGCCAGCCGGGACGTGCCCTTTGCGGTGTTCGACTGCGACCTGGCCGGCTCCGTGAAGACCGACGCCTTTGCCAGGGCCTTTCCTCAGAACTTCTTCCAGGCGGGCATTGCCGAGCACCATACCGCGGCAATGGCCGGAGCCGCCTCCACGCAGGGCGTGGTGAGCGTGTTTGCGGACTTCGGAATCTTCGGCGTGGATGAGACCTACAACCAGCAGCGGCTCAACGCCATCAACGAGTCGCACCTGAAGCTCTTCTGCACCCACCTGGGCATCGACGTAGGGGAGGACGGCAAGACCCACCAGTGCATCGACTATCTGGGCCTGCTCCGCAACCTTCAAGGGCTCAAGGTGATCATCCCCGTGGACCCGAACGAGACCGATCTCGCGGCCCGGTGGGCCCTGAGCAGCCCGGGCAACTGCATGATCGGGGTAGGGAGATCCAAGACCCCGGCCCTGACCGATGTGCAAGGCAAGGAGTATTTCGCGGGCAGAGAATTTGTCTACGGCCGGGCCCATCACCTGCGGCCCGGCACACAGGCCACCCTGTTCTCGCTGGGAGCCATGAGCGCCCCCGCCGTCAGGACCTGGGAGCTGCTCAAGGAGGAGGGAATCAGTGTCGAGGTGGTTGGTGTTTCATGCCCCTTTGCCCTGGATGTCCGTGAGATCCGTGAAGCATCCGAACGGGGGCCGGTATTCGTGATCGAGGATCATTTGACAGTATCCGGACTTGCGGCCCAGATCGCCTTTACCGCGGCCACGACAGCCATTGCCCTGGATCTGGTCCCCATGGGGGTGCAGGGATTCCCGCCTTCCGGCCCTTCTCTGTCGTGCTTCCAATGCTTCGATCTTCACCCCGAAGGTCTTACGACCACTATCTCTCTGAAATTAAAGGAGATGCTATGAAAAAAGCATTCGTGACCATGGCCCTTGTCCTGTCCCTGTTCGCTCTTCCGGGCACGTCCAACGCTCAGTCGTCGCTGGAGGTGGTGCTCTGGGATTCCCTGCTGGGGGCCGGGATCGGCGCGCTGGTAGGGGCGGCGACGCTTGCGTTCATGGATCACCCCGGAGACCACCTGGAGCGCATCGCCCAGGGGGCGAGCGTGGGGCTCATCGGCGGCATCGCCTTCGGATTCTATGAGATATCGCCCGTGTTCTACTCATCCGTGGACCCTGCAGGGAACAGGGAGAGGCTTTACGGTCTTCGGGTGACCGTGCCGCTGAAATAGCGGCACAAGCGCATTTCTGGAACCTGCCCTGGAAATGTGCGCAAGCGGAACGTTGAGGCAGGTAAGGAAGCTTGCCCCTTTTCGCCCTGCGGCGCCCTCCCGGCTCAGGGGGGACTCTTTGCTGTGGGCCTGGGAAGGCGGGGCAGGACCCTCTCTCCAGCAGCCTGAAATTGCGGCGGGCTGTCACATGAGCGGCCCGCGCCGGGAAAGACCCGCCATACAGCGTTGATCGGAGAAAGCCAGCCCTCCGAAGCATAGGAGCATGAGGAAGGTATATCGATCCCGTGAACACCTCATCTGAAGAAACTTCATCAAAAGGGACTTTCGCCTGTACAAGGCCAGGAGGCTCCAGATGAAGAAAATCATTGTTTCGTTCTGTATCATGCTCGCGCTGATCGGTTATCCCTGTGCGTCGTCTGCCGCACACTCCAAGGCAGGTGCGCTGGTGACGACCTCCCTCCTGGGTGCGAGCATGGGTATCCTGGTAGGTGCCATGGTGGCTGCCTTTGCCGGCAGCTCCGATGCCGGGCCGATACTCATCGGCGCGGGGGTGGGGCTGGGCCTGGGATTTCTCCTGGCCCTCTTCACCCCGGCAGAGGAGGGCCATGCCCAAGCTGCACCCGGGCAGCAAGGCGGACCGCCGGAAAACATCCAGTCCGCCTCCCCTTGAGCAGAGCAGGGGCGCAACCGGGCACACACTTCCGGCCTGGATCATGCTCCGGACTGTCCCGGCGCAGGAACCGCAGACACTTTCTCAGCACCCGAGCTTCTTGTCCAGATGGATGGTCTTGGTCAGGGCATTGATCTCGCGATGCCGCTTGAACGCCAGATCGATGAGAACGGTGATCAGATCGGAATAAGGAATGCCGCTCGCCTCCCAGAGTTTGGGATACATGGAGATGCTCGTGAAACCCGGGATGGTGTTGATCTCGTTCACGAAATACTCTCCCCGCGAGACGAGGAAGTCCACCCTGGCCATGCCGCTCCCGCCGATGGCGGCAAAGGCGTCCACTGCGGCGAACCGAATATCCTCGGCGAGCGTCTTGCCGAGGTCGGCAGGGATGATGAGCTCGGACGAGCCGTCAACGTACTTGGCGTCGAAGTCATAGAACTCCCGGCACGGAACGACCTGCCCCGGGACGGAGGCCCTGGGCTCGTTGTTCCCCAAGACCGCCACCTCCACTTCCAGCGGGTTTTCCACCGCATCCTCTACGACCACCTTGGTGCTGTAGCGCAATGCCAGGTCGATTCCAGAGATCATCTCGTCCATGGAGTCCGCCTTGGTGATTCCGATGCTCGAGCCCATGGTGGCCGGTTTCACGAACAGGGGGAATTTCAGCGTCTCGGAGATTTCCTTCAAGACCTCTGCCTTGTGGGTAGCCCACATCCACGCGGTCATGCTCACGCCCTTGACCACGGGCAGGCCCCGCTGGGCAAGCACCCGCTTGGTCATGTCCTTGTCCATGGCAATGGCGCCGGACATGGTGTCGCAGCCCACATAGGGTATGCCGGAGAGCTCCAGAAGCCCCTGCATGGTGCCGTCCTCGCCCCGGGGACCGTGCAGGACCGGAAAAACGACATCAACCTCGATGAGCCCGCCTGATTCCAGCGACAGGAAACCCCGTTTCCGGGCATCGGTGGAGAGGATCACCCGATCGACGTCATGGAGCTCCCCACTCTCCAGGAGGTCGAAGGCCCCTGCTCCCAGATGCCAGGTCCCGCTCTTGTCGATCCCTACCAGGACCGGATCGAACCGCCCCTTATCGATGCTGCGGGTCACGGACCGCGCAGACACCACCGACACGTCGTGTTCGGCTGACACCCCGCCGAACAGAATGGCCACGGTCTGTTTCTCGGATTTCAATTTCTTCCACCTCTCTTGTCTTCGCGTCATAGATCGCGCAGGGATTCTCCCCTGCCAGGACCTTGAAAAAATGACCCCGGCTTCACGGCGGGCGTGTCAGTCTGCGCATCACCTCTTCTTCAGGCCCCGTATTTATTGAGCCTGTCCGCGTGCGCCATGGCAAGGGGCATGATGTCCACGTGCCTGATATGACCCAGGCCGCCCTGCATGCATGCGATCTCGTCAAAGCCGACCACCTGGTCTCTGCGGATGCTCGGCGCATGGAACAGGACGGGCAGCTCATGCCAGGAATGCCCCTTGAGCGTCGCGGGCGTGGAGTGGTCCCCGGTGATGATAAGCACGTCGGGCTTCAAGGCCATGATCTCAGGGATCACTGCGTCCGTCTCCTCGATGACCTTCACCTTGGCGTCGAAGTTCCCGTCTTCGCCGGCTGAGTCGGTCTTTTTGACGTGGAAAAAGAAAAAGTCATACTTCCCCCAGTGTTCTTTCAGGGTCGCGATCTCGGTGGCGATGGTGTCGCCCGCATCGAGCACGTCCATGCCCACCAGGCGGGAGAGGCCCTTGTACATGGGATAGGTGGCGATGGCGCAGGATTTGAGGCCGTACACCTCCTCATAGGAGGGCAGGCCCGGGTCCTTGGCAATGCCCCGCAGGGTGCAGGCATTGGCCGGGCGCTCGTTCCGAAGGATCTGAAAGGCCTTGGCGACCCATGCGTTGAACAAATCCGCGCTCTTCTTAGCCGCGGGATTGAGCGGCTCCACGGCAAGGGGCTTTTCCCCGGTGCGCAAGGGGTCGGTTTCGGTGAGGCCTTCTTCGAGCCCTTCGCCCTCGAAAATGAGTACGAACCGGTAGTCTTTGACCGGGCGGATGGTGATCTTCACCCCTTCGATGTCGATTACCGAGAGCTTCTCCACCAGCTCCGCGCACTTTTCCGTGGGGATGCGTCCCGCCCTCCGGTCGGTGATCACCCCGGTCTGAAGGTCGATGGTGCAGAAGTTGCCCCGCGCGGCAAGGCTGCCGGGCTTCAGATCGAGGCCGATACCCAGGGCCTCCAGAACGCCTCTGCCGATCTGGCACTCGAAGGGATCATACCCGAAAAGCCCCAGATGACCGGGGCCGCTGCCCGGGGTGATCCCGGGGGCGACCGCGGTGGAGAGACCTGCGATCGAATCCCTGCAGAGCTTGTCCATATTGGGCGTGCGGGCCGCCTGCAGCTCGGTCTTGCCTCCGGGGCCCGGCAGCCCTCCAAGGCCGTCGAGAATGAGCATGACGATCTTTGTATCGGAAGAAACGTGCAGTTCTTTCATGAGGTCCAATTGCTTCATTTTCAACCTCCTTTGCGCAGGTATTGGGGATCCTGGTGCGGTCTTTTGAGCAGGTTCAAGCCTGCTCAAAACTTGTAATACCGGCTCATTGTGAAAAGCGCAAGGCGAATCAAAGGGGCCGGACCCATACCGGCGGCGGAATCCGGGTGAGATTTTTTTAAGAAATTCCCCTCTCGAAGTTCTCTGTGATGATCCGGCGCACATGGGAGAGATCTTTTGCCCTGCCTGCTTCCTTGGCCAGATGATGACCAAAGGCGAGATTCCGGCCGAGCCAGGTGAGAGCGGTCTTGAACCGCTTCAGGGCCATGTCCGGAGGGAAGTGCAGACCCATGAGATCCAGCAGGCCCAGGATGGCCTGTTCCAGGCCGGGCCGCTCAGGGAGCCCGGCGCCCGAGGCAAGAGACTTGATATCCCGGAATATCCAGGGCTCTATGACGGCCTGCCTGCCGATCATCACCCCGTCGCAGCCGGTCTGCCGCATCATGGAGAGGGCGTCCTCGGCGCGCACGACATCGCCGTTTCCCACCACCGGGATCGAGACATGGTCTTTGACCGAGGCGATGTATTCCCACCTCGCCTTTCGAGACATGCCGTCGGAGACGGTTCGTGCGTGGAGCACGAGAAAGTCCGCACCGCACTCCTGGATCATGGATGCGAAATCCAGCAGATACTGCCTGTCCAGACCGTGGCCGATGCGTATCTTCACGGACACGGGCCGATCCGGCACCGCGCGCCGCACCGCTGAAAGGACCTCGCGGGAGCGGTCCATATCCTTCATGAGCGCAGCGCCCCAGCCGTGCTCCATCACCTTGTGCAGCCAGCACCCCATGTTGACGTCAATGCCGCGGGGCCGGTATCCGTCGAGCTTGGACCCCGCTTGTGCCATCTTCTCAGGGTCGCTTCCCAGGAGCTGAAAGATGAGATCATCGGTGTGGGTCCACCTGAGGTATACGGACGTACCGGGTTTTTCGCCCGGCACGATCCGGGAATTGAGCATCTCCGAGTAGAAGAGATCGCAGCCGCCGAACGACCGGATGAGCTGCCGGTATGCCACATGGCTCAAGTCCACCATGGGAGCCATGAAAAGCGTGCCGCGGGGAAACGTGGTCATGAAACTCTCTCGTTACTGACTCTTCTGGTCTCTCAGCACCACGAGCGCATCTACGGCAACGGGCATATCGCCCTGGACCTTGAGGGGATTCACGTCGATCTCGGCGATCTCCTCGTTCTCCAGGCCGATTCGGCCGAGATTGATCAGTGTGTCCGCCAGGACCTCGCGATTGACTGCAGGCTTGCCCCGGAAGGAATCCAGGAGCTTTTTCGCCCTGATCTCGTCCATCATCTCGAACGCATCGCGCTTCTCCAGAGGGGCCACCCGGAAGGTCACGTCCTTGAGCACCTCGGTGAAAATCCCGCCGAGCCCGAACATGACGCAGGGGCCGAACTGGGGATCGCGGATCAGGCCTGCCACGAACTCGCGCTCGCCCTTGATCATCTGCTGGACGAGGATGCCTTCGAGCTCACCCTTGCCCCGTTCTTCCAGGACCTTATAGGCCTCTTCGAGGGCTTTTTCGTCCTTGATGTCGAGCTCGATCATGTTCAGTTCGGTCTTGTGCGTCAGCGTACTGGAAGATCCCTTGAGCACCACCGGATATCCGATCTCGCGGGCAATATTCCTTGCCTCTTCAAGACTCCCGGCTACGCGCTCCCTGGTGACCGGGATTGCGTATGCCGAGAGAACCTTCTTGGAATCAGACTCGCTTAAAGTCTTTTCTCCGCGTTTGACAGCATCTTCAACAACCTTCATACCCTCTCCCTTATGTTAGTAGTTCTTTTTCTATCCATTAACAGAAACAGAACATAAAAAAAACGGCAATTTATCGTTCCCTGCCCTTGAACCGCAGGCATCGTCATCTTCTCCTGCAATGATAGACCGGCTTCCTCTGTCTTGACGGAGATCTCTGATGAGTATAATAACCTCGGATGCGGACGAGAGGTAACCCGCATAAAAAATTCTCCCTCATATGTCGGACAAGGACACATGGAACCGTAACATGAAGACCACAGGCAAACCATCAGCAAACATTGTTCTGATCTCGGAAATATTCTTCTCTCTACAGGGCGAAGGGCCCTGGGCGGGTCTGCCTGCCGTGTTCGTCCGCCTGGGTGGGTGCGTCGAGCCGCTGTGCCCCTGGTGCGACACCGCGTATGCATGGAGCGGCGGAGAACGGACCGGCACAGCCCGGATTCTCGAGACGGTCCGGTCCCATTCCTGCAGGCGCGTGGTGATCACTGGGGGAGAGCCTTTTCTCCAGTGGGATTCAGGCCTTAAAGGCCTCCACCGCGCACTCGCCTCTCAGGAGTATGAGATCCAGTACGAAACGAGCGGAAAGGTGATCATCCCCTCGATGCCGGATGCCCTCGTGGTCTGCAGCCCCAAGCATATCGGCGGAGCCTGGTGTTTCAAAGAGGATAATCTCGGTGTTGTGGACGTGTTCAAGTTCGTGGCAGGGGGGACAGACTGGTTCGAGCGAATCGACGAGTTCATCGCCCGGTACGGCATCGGACCAGAGAAGGTCTGTATCATGCCGCTGGGCGCCACCAGGAACGAGCAGATCAGGAACACGGAGCCCGTGTTCACCTATTGCCGGCAGAGGGGATACCGGATGAGTCCGAGGCTCCAGATACTGGCATTCGACGCCGGAAGGGGGATATGATGAACGAAGCGGTTATCCTGCTCTCAGGAGGGATGGACTCCGGCGTTCTGCTCGCATGGGCAATCAGACGGTATGAAAGGGTACATGCCCTGACCTTTGACTACGGTTCCCGGCATGGGGCCAGGGAACAGGAAAAGGCCCGGGGCCTCGCAAAATGTTACGGCGCGCCCTTCAAGACGGTCGGGCTCTCCTTTTTCAACGAGCTCTTCACCTCGTCGCTGCTCACTGGAGGCCATGAAATTCCGGAAGGTCCCTATGCGCGGGACAACATCTCTTCCACCGTGGTGCCGTTCAGAAACGGCATCATGCTCTCCGTTGCCGTGGGGTATGCGGAAGATCGGGGCATCTCCACGGTGCTCATCGCCTCCCACGGGGGCGATCACCCCATCTACCCCGACTGCAGGCAGGCCTTCACCGAGGCCATGTCGCGGGCCGCACAGGAAGGGACCTTCAGCCGGGTAAGCGTCCAGGCGCCCTTTGCCTCGCTTGACAAGAAGGAGATCGCCGAGATGGGAAGGAAGCTGGGCCTCGATTTCCGCATGACCTATTCCTGCTACAAGGGCGGCAGGATCCACTGCGGGAGGTGCGCTACCTGCCTGGAGCGGAAGGCGGCCCTGGGATATGATCTGGGCCGTGATCCCACGGAGTATGAACAATGATGAAGGAAATGCCCCTCGGGAGACAGGCCCCCTGGCCCGAAACATACGACCCGTCGGTCCTCTATCCGATCCCCCGGGGCGGGTCCCGGCCCGGCATGCACGGGTTCGACCTGTGGCGCGCCTATGAGCTCTCCTGGCTCGATGGGAAAGGAAAGCCTGAGGCGGCCATGCTCCAGCTCGTCTACCCACTCGCGAGCAGGAACATCGTGGAATCCAAGTCGCTCAAGCTCTATCTCCATGGGGTCGCCAACACCGCCTTTGCCGGGCGAGACGAACTCCTGGAAACCATCCGGTGCGACCTCGAAGCCATCCTCGCCGCTCCCTGGGTCCATGTCTCGCTCCTGGCGGACCGGCAGGGGCCGGCGACGGACTGGGTGCACGACCTTCCCGGGGTCTGCATTGACGGGCTCGATATCGGAGGGTTCCCGGACCGGATCGATCCAGGGGTCCTCAAGGCGCAGGAGAATCGAAAAACCGAGTCGCTCCACTCGCATCTGCTGAAGACCTCCTGCCCCATAACCGGCCAACCCGACTGGGCCAGCGTGCTCGTCGAGTACCGGGGGAAAGGCATCGACCATGCTTCCCTGCTTGAGTACCTCTGCTCGTACCGGGGCCACCGGGGGTTTTCCGAGGAGTGCTGCGAGCGGATATTCCAGGACATCGATCAGGCATGCTCACCCGAGTCGCTCGCCGTGAGCTGCTTCTATACCAGACGGGGCGGGATCGACATCAACCCGGTGCGGAGCTCGTATGAGAAGAACCCGGAGGAGTCGGCCAGATACCGGCTCCTCCGTCAGTGATTCATACATCTCACCCGCCTTTTCCCCTTATCAGGGGTGAAAAAAGGCAGGTAAAAGAGTAACAGCAAAGGGGCTCATCGTGACGATATCCGTATGCTTCCTGCAATGTCCACATGCATGTCGTATATCCCGAAGCTCCCCAGGCTCGGCCCCACACCAGGTTCGGGACCTATCGTGATGGCGCCGATGGTGAACTGGTCGATATCGATCGACATCCCGCCGATGTGAATGTCGGTGCTGGGTATGCCGACGCCTACCTGCGGTAGACCGGCGCCGAAGGGCACGCCGACCCCAAAGGGCATGAAACCCGGCTCGGTGTTGATGGTGATGGGTTCATAGATGTTGATGCTCCCTCGGAGTGTTACATCATTCAGACTCAATATCCCGCTCTGGGTGAGTAAACCCAGCCCTCCGTTATCACGCCAGAAGAGATTGTCCGAGCTGGAATCGAAGTGGATGATCGTTCCCGCGTCTATGGAAAACCCTGCCTGGCCGACAACCTCGGAAAGCTGGTCGTCCGACAGCGCGCTCATCTTGGCCATGCCGCTTAAGGGAATGAAGCACAGCGAGATTATACACAAAGCAGTGAACAGGTTTTTTCTGCTCATGAATTACTCCTTTCTGATCAGGTTCTTCAGGCAGCCCGGCTGTCCGCTTCTTTTGCAGCGGACCCGTGGCTTTCCGTCCCAGGGTCACCCCTGGTTTGGCTTGTATTGCCGGTTCTGTAGAAACCTTCTCAGGCAGCCAGGCTGTCTTGCCCCATACGTCTCTGGGGAAAGACCCTTGGCTTTCCGCCCCATAGTCGCCTATGGTTTGGCTGAGGAGGCAGCCCGGCGGTCTGTCCGGAGTCGTTCTCCGAGCAGATCCGTGGCTTTCCGTCCCACAGTTGCCTGTGGTTTGGCTTGTATGGGGTAGGCAGATCCGCACGCGCCCGGTTTTACAGGAGAGTGCCTGCCGCACCCCGATTGCTCATGGTTCAAAAAAGCCCCATGTGCACGTTACTCTTTTACCCATGTCTGTTCTCTTGGACCAAGGGAACACACATGGCACGCCCGATCGATTGTCAAAGAGCCTTAAAAAATTGCAGGTGGAGCACCTGCTGTCATATCCATTGTATCGATTGGAACAGGAAAAACATTAGCGGGAAAATTATATTTTTATCTCTCGATATTTCAATAAAGTAGGAGCATGTGGTGAGCCCGGTCCCGGTGTTTGGCACACGGGGGCCGGGCTTTTTCCAGGAGCTCCGGTCGTGGTCGGAAAGACCGGTCCGGGCGAGCAAGCTGCGGGGATACGGCCCGTCATTCCCGGGATGCAAGGGCGTTCTGAGCCTTCCTTGCCTGATGGGGAAGGCCCATCTCGTTCCACAGCGATATGGACCGCTGGTAGCATGTCGCGGCCTTCTTCTCCATCCCCAGAGCCTCGTGGAGATCTCCCCATGATTCAGTGGTCCATGCGATATGGGGTTTCATGTCCCGCTCGCCGGAGAGAACCGATGCGTTCTTCAACAGGTCGCGCGCCGCCTCATGGTCTCCCGCCTTCAGGCAGGCGCCTGCCATGATTCTCCAGGCCCAGATGAGCTGCTCGGCGTTGCCGTTGTGCTCGTTCCAGTCGATGGATCTCGAGGCAATCTCTTTGGAGCCTGAGATATCTCCCAGCATGAGCAGCGCCTCTGCAAGGGTATTGAGGGCATAGGGCACCCTGTTGGCAATGCCCGCCTCCAGCTGCGGCAGGCATTGCTCAGCAAGTCCGCAGGCCGCCCGCCAGTCTCTCCGGCCCAGGGCGATCCACGACCGGTAGAGCTCCATGAGACCCGGGAATCGGGCATGGTCGTGCCCCATGCCCTCGAGCAATTCCAGCTCCCTGGCCGCCATGTCCGTCCAGCCGGTGAGTCGGGAGTACAGGTAGATCGTGCTCTGGATCCTCAGGTATGAAATGCCTCCGGCAAGGCTGCCCAGTTTCTTCTCCTTGCTCCTGATGGATTCGAACAACCCCTGCCCCGAAAGAATATCGCCTTTCAGAAAAAGGATATACCCGTGCCATACGTCCGTCATCAGATCCAGATCCATGTACGGGGCGCTCTGCCGCTTCGTCCGAGCGTACCAGGCCAGTGCCTCCCGGGTGTTGCCTCTCCATACGCATGCTGCGAGCGTGGTGAGCGAATTGACTGCGGAGAGAAAGCGGTCGGCGGTATCGAGAGTGGACCTGGCCTCCTCCAGATAGCCCAGCGCGGTCACGGGCTTGCCCAGGAAGGTATGGGTGTAGGCCACAGCTGTCTTGGCAGCGGCGGACAGGAGATCATTGAGCCCCTCCTCCAGGCGGACCTGATCAAAGAGATCCAGGGCCTCCCGGAACCGGGCCTTCTGGGAATAGAGGTTGATGAGCCGGATCTTGGAAAAGATCTCCTGACTTTTGGGTCCGCTGCGGGCATAGTGCCGGACGAGCTCTTCCAGGGCGCGGGTCGCCTGGTCCGGATCGAATATCCGTGAGCAGCTCCAGATCCCTTCTCTCATCAGGGTGAGCGTATCCTCCCTCCCCGGATATCCCTTGTCGCTCAGCAGGCAGTCTTCGGCCCTTTTATACTGCGCGGCCGCCTCCATCCATGCCCCTTCGGCCTGGTACGTCCGGGCGGCCAGGATAAAGTAGGGGATTGCACGTGCGTATTCACGGGCATGGTAGAGATGGTGCGCGATCATGCCGCAATGCTCGGCCCTGCTCTTCGATATCTTTTCCAGATGCGTCCCGACCTTCTTGTGGAGCTGGCGCCGATCCCGCTTCAGCAGAGTCATGGATGCGACCTCGCGCGTCAGGGCATGCCGGAAGCGGTATTCCCCTTCACCCGCGCAAACAACGAACCCTGCCCTTATAAGATCATCCAGGAGATCTCCGATTTCTCCTCTTATCGAGGTTACGCCTTCCAGAAGATCCCGCGAAAAGATCATGCCGAGTATGGAGGCCTCCTGCAGCAGGCGCTTCCTTTCCTTGCCCAGGTTCTCCATTCGGGCCGAAAGAAGGCCCTGGATCGTCTCGGGGATGCCGCCCTTGCGTTCGGCGTCGGTGGCCTGAAGGGGCGAGACGCCTTCCTCGCGCAGATAGGACAGGTATTCCTCCAGGTAGAGCGGGTTCCCACCGGTGGTCCGGAACAGGGCATCGGCGGCGTCCTGAGGGACCTCTCTCATGCCCAGGAGTTCCTGGACCATGGCCCGGGCATGCTCTCCGGAGAGTTCCTGGAGATGGAGCTCAACCTGACTTGTATGAAGTGTCACCATCTCGCGGGAGCTCACGAGAAAAAGACATCCGGGCGGGTCCTCCTCCTGAAGAAGGTAAGAGACTATATCCCGCGTCGTTGCATCGGCCCAGTGCATGTCCTCGATGCAGACCACCAGGCTACGGTCCGCGGCACAGGCTCTCAGCAGGCCCGATATCGCCTCGCAGACCTCGGTCTTCCACACGTCGGGCATCAGCTCTTCCCTGTCGTGCCTGAGCCCCAGAAGCGAACGGATATGAAAGGCATGCCTCGGATTGGGAAGGCGCTCCTCCAGATCCGTTGGTTCACCCTCGTCTCCCTCGCAAAGCATTTTGATCATCTGTCTGACCAGGGATATGACCGGATAATAGGGCGTCTCGCTCATATGATCAAGGCACTGGGCCGTTACAAGAGCGGCATCCGAAGGCAGGGACCTGCCGAACTCATACACGAGCCGGCTCTTGCCCACGCCTGCCTCCCCGGTAATGAGGACAGCCGTGGCCTTGCCGCGGACCAGGTCCTCAAGCGCCCGGTTCAGCGTCGAGAGCGGCTCTTCCCTGCCCACCATGGATGCGCCGGTGCTCCCGGGGCGGCGGATTCCCAGGGGCTCGCTCCGCTGGGGGCCTATGCGATAGACGGGCACAGGGTCGGTGACGCCTTTGAGCTCTTTCTTCCCCAGGGGCTCGATGGCAAAAAAGCGTTCGGCCTCGTACCGGCAAGATCCCCCGATGAGGATCTCTCCCGGGCCTGCAAGTCCGGAGAGACGCTGCGCGATGATGATGGGCATGCCGATGATGCTCTGATAGAGAGGAACCCGGGTGGCCTCGTCCACGAGCACGGTACCGGTATGAATGCCCGTGTGCATGGAAAGCAGGCCGTAAGCGTCCTCGACAGCCCCATGCCCAAGCCCCTTGACGAACTCGTGAATCGCCTTTGCGCTCCGGATCGCGCGGATGATGTCGTCTTCGTGTATCCGGTGGATGCCGAAGACCGCCACCACCGCATCGCCCAGGAACTTCTCCACCACCCCGCCGTATGAGGAGATCACGCGGACGGCCTCCAAGAAGATATCCTCCATGAGGCCCTTGAGCTCTTCTGGGTCGAGAAGGGATGAAAGGCTGGTATACCGGGAGAGATCCGAGAACAGTACGGTGACAAAGCGGTGCTCGTTGATGCGGGCGCTCCCCCTTATCGGCACCCCGCAGACCCTGCAGTATCTGTCTCCCTGATCCACCGCCGCACCACAGGCGGTGCAGCGCCCCATGTCATTGCACATACAGTCCTCTCACCTTCTCAAGTTACACAGTAATTTCAGGATGTCAAGAAAAGGACTTGGGGAAAGCGTGCAAACTTTGCAATTGACCTCGTGGTCAAAATAAAAGATAATGCAAAAAATTGTATAAAGAAATCACGTAAACTACGAGGTATGCGGGCAATGGTTGATAAACTCAAGAAAATCTGGCTTGACGGGAAACTGGTGGACTGGGACGATGCACGGGTCCACGTGCTGACTCACAGTCTCCATTACGGTGTTGCCGCTTTCGAGGGTGTGCGCTGCTATCTGTGCCATGACGGCCGATCGGCCATTTTCCGGCACAAGGAGCACACCAGGAGGCTGTTCAATTCAGCGAAGATCTATCTCATGGACATCCCCTACACGCAAGAGACGATCATGGACGCCGCCAAGGAGGTCATCCAAGCGAATGGCCTGAAAGAGGCCTATATCCGGCCCATCGCCTTTATCGGCGATGGCGTCATGGGGGTCAATCCCGGCAGCAACGCCGTCAGGGTCTCCATCATCTGCTGGAAGTGGGGGGCATATCTCGGGGATGACGGCATTGCCAAGGGCATCCGGGTGAAGACCTCCTCGTTTACCCGTCACCATCAGAATATCATGCTCACCAGGGCAAAGGTGAGCGGAAACTACGTGAACTCGGTCCTCTCCAAGATGGAGGTCCTCAAGGCCGGGTACGACGAGGCCCTCATGCTCGATCCCCAGGGCAACGTGGCCGAAGGCAGCGGGGAAAACATCTTCTTTGTCAGTGACAACAAGATTTTCACCCCGCCGCTGACCAACGTGCTGCCGGGCATCACCCGCGGGACGATCATCACCCTTGCGCGCGAGCTGGGCTATGAGGTGAGGGAGGAGCACTTCTCCCGGGATGCCCTCTACCTGGCCGACGAGGTGTTCTTCACCGGCACGGCCGCCGAGGTGACTCCGGTCCGGGAGATCGACGACCGCATGATCGGCGGGGGCAGGCCAGGAGAGGTGGTCAAGTCTCTGCAGAAGGCCTTCTTCGACGTGGTGAAGGGCAAGAACAAGGCGCACGAGGAGTGGCTGGATTATCTTGAGCAACCCGCCCGGGGCAAGGTGTCCGGCGGAAGCGCCGGGTAGATTCGATCCACGATTTTTATGTGTCGACGCTCCAAAAGGGCCCGCTGGAAATGCGGGCCCTTTTTTCATCACCATGGACCTTTGCAGGCAAGCCCTTTGCCCCGGCTTCAAACCCGGCGGCTTTTCAACGGGAATGGGGAATGTGATACCGCTCCCTCAGCGTCCTTGAGCTGCAGACCTGGAAGAAAAGGACTCGAACAACGCCTGCTGCTAGAACACCTGTATGAAAATCAGGAAGGCGATGACGAATACCGCCAGAGCGGTCTGGTGTTCGGTGTTTTCGATGCTCATGGCAAATGACCAGAGGTGCTTGGCCCCGTGCGGGTAGGGATCGAGCCGGGGAGGGAAGAAATACGGGACCTCCCGCTTGTACTGGAGAAATTCCTCGCCGAACATCTTCTCGAGCCTTCCCCATTCACGCTCCTGCTTTCTGGGAACATACGACTTGAAGAATATCAGGGCCACGATGATCCAGATGACGGGATTCCTGGCCATGATGCACATCCCCGTGGCAATGAAGAAGCTGCCCAGATAGAGCGGCGACTGGATGTGCGCGTACGGTCCGGACGTGGTGAGCTCCTCGTTCTTTCTTAAGTGTCCGGTGGCCCAGAATCTCAAGGCCTCTCCCGCGATGATGGGGAGAACTCCCAGGAAAGAAGATGTCCAGCTGGGATTGGCAAATATCACCAGGAGGACTATCATGGCATACAGCGGAACGGTCTTGCTCGTGATCTTTTCGAGTTTATCCTCCCAATTCATTCTTACTCCTCCAAAAAAACTTTGCCCTGCTTTGTATCTGTTTCTCTCCAACCAGTCAAGCCAAACCTGGGAAGGCCTCCTTGGGCCCACCATGGCAAAACCACGGAAGGGGCGACAGAGGATTCCCGTCCGGGCCGCGTGCCGGGCCGCTGTATGCCTGAAAAAAGCGACCCAAGGAAAAAGGCCTTGAAATCAGAAGGGCCCGGGCCGTCCGCCGCTGGAGTCCCTGGCGATCCGGCAATGAGCATCCCCGTGGAGAAAGGTGATGGGAGGGTGCTTCCGCCCCCAGCAATCATCCTCCGATGAGGGGCTTCTTCGCCTGCTTCCTGATTTCCTGCTCGTCAGCCCATTCGATGAGCCCGCTCTCGATGTTCACCAGGTTCAGGGTGAACTTGAAATACACGTCCTTGACCCTTCCGGCGGATTTCCTGATGGAAGCGACCTCTCCGAACATGAAATAGTCAGCCCCGACCTGGCGCCCGATGGTGCTGGAGGTCTTCGGGTCCACGTATCCGGAGCTCGTCTGATACTCCAGCTGCTTGATCATCTCGTCGTTCACCTCGTTGACCGCCGTGAACCGCACCCTTCCCGACTTGAGCAGTGTGACCCGTATCTTGTCGGTCACGGATTTCGTGTCGAGGTGCTCGTCCGTCTTGTTTTTCACCTGGTGAACATAGAGCACCGGGCGCTGGCCCGAGGACAGAATCGGAGTGGCGAGCAGCGAGTTCACCATTTTTTCCGCGATCATCTGCAGGTCGGTGGATCCGAATTCCGTGGTCACGGTCTCCACCTGCTCGGGGTCGCCGTAGCTGACCGTGGGGGATGAAGCACAGCCCGCAGCCAGAAAAACCATTCCAATGAGCGAAACGAGGATCATGATTCGTTTCATAGTCTTCTCCTTCCCTTCTTGAAGTTATGAGCCCGTATCCGTGAGCGGCTGCAGGTTTCTCACCATGCATTTGAAGCTCACCGCGTTGGGACCCGGGGCGGTCGACCGGTAGCCGCGCGCCTCTTTTCCGGAAAGCCCCGAGGGTATCCACGCGGTGATGGACGAGATCTCGAACCCCGCGGCATCGTACCAGATGAACCGGTATTCGAACACTACATTGCGCGAGCTGCTGTTCCGCAGTATGACCTGGGCCTCCATGGACGATCCGAGATCAAGGGCCCTGATGCTCACTTCGCCAAAGGAGACCTTGCGGGCGAGCCCTCTATCGTTGATCTCCTCTTTTTTGGAGCTCAAGCCTCCCGGGCCTGCCTGAACGTGCAGGACATTCGGCGCCGTCCCGGCGCACGCCACCAGAAACAGGGCGATCAGCCAAATAATATTCCATCTCCTTGCCATTTCCATTCCTCCTGTCTAGTACGCTTTTGTCTGCAGAGCCAGACCGGCATCCGTATCCCTGCACAGGATGATGAGATGCCGGGTCCCTTCTGGAATGTCAACCACTGCCGTGTGCCCGCCCGGGATGCTCGTCACGGTGAGGCTCCCGGTGTGCTCGGGCACGAAGACCCTGCCCGCCTGGATTTCCTTGGGCAAAGACACCCAGGTCCGTTGATCCGCCTGCTCGGTCACGGCCGAGGCCAGGGTGCCGGTGATGGCGCCCATGGCCCCATATTCCCGGGAAAGCTTGCTGGTCATCTGGGCCTTCAGAATGGATCGGGCCACCTGTTTGGCGAACAGAACGGGAAACTCGTCGAGCAGGTTGCGCGCCGCGATGGCGTTGATATCCGACACCACCGATGTCCGGACATCCCGCCCTCCCACACCGATGCTTCCCGCCTGCGTGCCCGACGGGATGAACCGGTACACGGGCAGCGACGCGAACGCCAGCCCCCCTCCCGGCAAGGGAATGGGAAAGCTCAAAGGCTCCTTGACCGGCGCCGTGCCGTGCTGAAAGATCACGAACACGTCCGTGCCAACGCCATATTCCTCATCCGGCTCGCCGTACCTGGCCACCCACTTCTGCTCATCCTCATAAAACCCCAGGTTCCGGCTCAGGCGGATGAGGTCTTTCTGGAGGCTCTCCGAGTCCGGGGCCGCCTGGATTCCCTTCTTCAGGTCGATGTACGCCTCGTCCAGCTCCCCGCCCAGCTCATAGACCAGGGACGAGACATAATAGGCATAGGCGTTCTGATACACGCTGTGAACGTTGCCGGCCCGCGACGAGAGCTCCCGGTACCTGCCGCTGTCCGCCTTCTGGAACGACTGCTCCCAGCTCTTGGCCCTGCCCTCCCTTTCTGCCTTCTCGAGTTCCCTGGCACGTTTTTCACGGAGCTCGTTCTGCCTCCGGTAGGCGACCCTGATCTCCACCCGGGCGCCTTCCAGATCGCCTGCCATGAGATAGTTCACGGCATTCATGGCATGGAGCAGGATCTTTTCGAAATCCTCTCCCTCGTAGGGCTGTACCTGTTCGTTGAGGATCAGGGAACCTGCCTGGGAGGCCGTGCGGCCGGCGGAGACAACCGCCCGGCTCTCATACTGCCCGATCTTGCCGGCCGCAAGCTGGAACTCGCGGGAGCTCTCTGTGAACCTCCCCATGGCCTGCAGGAGAACGGCACGCTCCAGGCGTATGAGCACTTCGTCCTTTCCCCGGGCCGATTTTTCAGGAAACGCCGTAAGCGCGTCGTCAAACCTCCCCTGGGAGATGGAGAGCCTCGCCTGCTGTGTCATCAGCGTGTAGCTGGTCAGAGACGAGCAACCCGCTGGGAGCAGGAACACGAGGAGAGCGGCTATCAGCGTGGGAACATTTCTTGCCATTACGGTGATGCCGCACCCGTTGATCTCAAAATATCTCCCGGACGGACCCCCGAGGCGGTATTGCCTGTTTCAAGCCTGCACGCCTTCTGGAACACGCCCGTCACTGTTACACGGTCGAGTACTTCCTCGTCAAAGGCGATCATCTCTTTCGTGTCCGGGTCAATGACGGGCCCGCCCCGGCGGAGGACCTCATACACCTCACCCTTCTGGATACGGAAGTTCTCTCCCCGGTCTGCAAATGCGGTGCCGCCCTTGACCGATATCACCTTGAAGGGATACAGGGCGTCAACAGTCCTGACCATGAGATCGTGGGCAAGCTCCTCCTGAAGATCGGCAATGAAGCTGCCGGGCAGTGGACGGGGCTCCAGGGTATCCTCGTCGATCCGGCGTTCGAGCCTGCCCTGCCCGGGCACAGAGGCCACGATCCTGCCCGTGGGGACCTCCAGGATCCTCAGATCCACCCTGATCTCGCCCCGCTCGATCCGGTGTGTGCGCCCGGTGTAGGCCACCGGCTTGAGCTCGACATCGCGAGCAGCATAGGTCAGGGTCCCCAGGGCCACATACTGCACGCCAAGGGCACCGCCCTTCTTTGCGACAGCGCTACGCTCATGCGGTCCCTCTTCGGCCCGTTCGGTCTCGCCGAGGAGCACCTCGGCCTTTGCGCGTTCCACAACCGTGAACTTGCCCGAGCCAACGAGCTTTCTGATGAAGATGTCGGTGAGCACGGGCAGCTCGATCTCCTTGAGAAGCTCTTTTGGAAGCTCCACCTCCCGTCTCTGATACCGGGTGAGAGCACCCGGAGTGTGGGTTTCGTATTCATGCTCGGTGATCCTCCTCGGCTGCTCCACGGTCCAGAGGGTGAACCCGGGCACGGCGATGGAGGCCGGTTCGGCGGCATCCAGAGAGAGGGCGGCGAAGACGGCCGGAAAAACGAGCCATATGAGTCTCTTCATGCAACTCTCCTTTTAAAAACTGGTCTGGAAAAGGGTCAGAATGCGACGCCGATGCCAGCCAGGATCCCGCGCCGGGAGTGATACCCCAGACCGACGTTCAGGCCCTGGATGATATAGCGCATACCGAGCATCCAGGTGATGTTGTTGTCGCTTTCAGAGTCCACTTCGTAGAGTTGATCCGCGTATCTCCCGACCAGCACGGTGTCCTGGCTGGCATAGCCCACCCCTGCCACAGCAAAGAGGGCGGGAATCATCTCGGCGCCGATGTTGACATACACCTCCTGCTCG
>JALNWY010000035.1 GCA_023230665.1 Deltaproteobacteria bacterium | reverse complement strand
TCCCTGGCTCAGTATCTCAAGGCAAAGGACATGGAGCATATCGAGATCGCAGGCATCGACTGCCACATCGGGAGCCAGCTCACGGATTTGAGCCCCTTCATCGATGCGGCCGGACGGCTCAGGATGCTCATCGAAAGGCTGAGAAAACACGGAATAGCCCTCAAGTATCTCGATTTGGGCGGCGGGCTCGGTATCACCTATTCGGACGAGGAGCCCCCCCATCCCCGCGACTACGCCCGGGCCGTGCTCGACGCAGTGGGGGCTCTGGGCCTGAAGCTGATATTCGAGCCCGGCAGGGTGATCGTGGGCAATGCAGGCATTCTTATCACCCGGGTGCTCTACCGCAAGCAGACAAAAAGCAAGACCTTCATCGTGGTGGATGCAGGGATGAATGATCTCATCCGGCCGTCTTTGTACGGGGCCTATCACGATATCCGGCCGGTTCGGGAAAAGGCCGGGGAGAGGGAACAGGCGGACGTGGTGGGGCCCATCTGCGAATCAGGGGATTTTCTGGCCAAGGACCGGGACCTTCCCATACTCGTCCGGGACGACCTGATCGCGATCATGAGCGCGGGTGCCTACGGGTTCACCATGGCGTCCAACTACAACTCTCGGCCCAAGCCGCCCGAGGTTCTGGTGGATGGCGTCCGGTATCATGTGGTATTGAACAGACAGACCTACGAAGACCTGGTGACCGGAGAGACGGTCCCCGAGGAGATACTTGCATAGACAGGGGGAGCAGATGTTTTCAGGAGCCATCGTTGCCATTGTCACACCATTCAGAGACGGGAAGATCGACGAGAAGGCCTTCCGGGATCTGATCAATTTTCAGATCGAGGCGGGTGTCTCGGGAATCGTGCCCTGCGGGACAACCGGAGAGTCTGCGACGCTTACCCATCAGGAGCACGAGCGGGTGATAGACATCTGTGTGGCAGAGGTGGGAAGACGGGTCCCGGTGATCGCCGGAACCGGCTCCAACTCCACGGCAGAGGCTATCCGGCTCACGAGGCACGCTAAGGAGGCGGGGGCGGACGCGGCCCTACTCATCACGCCTTACTACAACAAGCCCACCCAGAAAGGGCTCTTCGAGCACTACGCCGCCGTGGCTGCTGCCTGCGACATTCCGCAGATCCTCTACAATGTACCCGGCAGGACCGGGGTGAACATGGGCGTGGAAACAATCATCAGGCTTTCTGAGATCGATGTGATCGTAGGCATCAAGGAGGCCAGCGGCGATCTGGTCAAGTGCTCCTACGTAGTCCGGGACACCCGGGACGGCTTCTGCCTGCTCTCGGGCGAGGACGCCCTGAACCTCCCCATCCTCTGCGCAGGAGGGACGGGGGCTGTCTCGGTGACGGCCAATGTCGTGCCCGGGAAGCTCGCCGCGCTCATGAAGGCCTGGTTTGCAGGCGACATCCGGGCCGCGCAGCAGATCCACTTCGAACTGCTGGAGATGAACGATGCCATGTTCATCGAGACAAACCCCATCCCGGTCAAGACAGCGCTCGCCCTGATGGGCAAGATCAGGGAGGAGTTCAAGCTGCCGCTGTGCACCATGAGTGGGGCAAACAGGGAGAAGCTCGCCCGGACCCTGGCGAAATACGGGTGCATCGGCTGAGACGCATTGAAGAAATAGAGAAGAAGGATATAAAGAAGAGAGATTCCGGAGGACAATCCGATGATCAGAGCAGGCGTTACCGGAGCCGCAGGCAGGATGGGCTCGCTCATAATCCGCGGCGTGGTGGAGTCGGAAGACATGGAGATCGCTGGGGCGCTCGAGGCCCCCAATCATCCCTGCGTCGGATCCGATGTGGGCGCGGTTATTGGCGGAGGGCAGAGAGGGGTCAAGATCAGCGATGCGCTGGAGGCCGCCTTTGAAACCACGGACGTAATCATCGACTTCACCTTTCCGGAAGCCACCGTGAAGACGGCCCGGTATGCCGCCTTTGCGGGCAAGGCCATGGTGATCGGGACCACCGGCTTCACGGACGGCGAAGCCGACGAGATCCGCTCCTGCGCGCAGTACATCCCCATTGTCGCGGCGCCGAACATGAGCATTGGCGTGAACGTCATGTTCAAGGTTGTCTCCCTGCTTGCGAGCCTTCTGGGGGAAGACTACGACGTGGAGATCGTCGAGTCCCATCACCGGCTCAAGAAAGATGCGCCCTCGGGCACGGCCATGGGGCTCGCCCGGGCCGTCGCACAGGTCAGGGGCGAGGATATCAGGGCACTTGCCCGCTATGAGCGTCATGGGATGATCGGCCCCAGGCCCAAGGGCGAGATCGGCATCCAGACCATCCGGGCAGGCGACATTGTGGGGGACCACACCGTGTACTTTGCGGGCAACAACGAGCGTATCGAGATCACCCACCGCGCGCACACCAGGCAGAATTTCGCCCAGGGCGCGATCCGCGCCGCCCGCTGGGTCCAGGGCAAGGCCCCGGGGATGTACTCCATGATGGACGTGCTGGGGCTTGAACCATGATGATCGGAAAAGGGATCGTGGCCGGGGGAAAGACAGTCCCCTTTGCCAGTGAAGACGGGAAGAGCTTTTCCGCGTATGATCCGAGCACCCGCACGGCCGGGAGAGCGCTTGAGATCGAGCGTATCGCGGCACCCGTGATCCCGGGCAAGATTATCGCCGTGGGACTGAACTACCGCGACCACGCCCGCGAGATGGCGCTTGAGATCCCGAGCGAGCCCATCCTGTTCATGAAACCCTCGAGTAGCGTCATTGGTCCGGACGAGACGATCCGCTATCCCTCGCAGTCTTCCCGGGTGGATTACGAGGCAGAGCTCGCCGTGGTGATCGGCACGACCTGCAGGAACGTGAATGCCGCCTCGGCCCAAGACTGTATCCTGGGCTACACCTGCTTCAACGACGTCACGGCCCGGGACCTCCAGGCCAAGGACGGGCAGTGGACCCGTGCGAAATCGTTCGATACCTTTGCGCCCCTGGGACCGTGGATCGTCACCGGCCTGAACGATCCCCACGGCCTGACCGTCACCGCGCGGCTCAATGGAGAGGTCCGGCAGTCGTCGAACACGGCGAACTTGATATTCTCGGTCTTCGACCTCGTGGAGTTCATATCACACATCATGACCCTCGATCCCGGAGACGTCATCGCCACGGGCACCCCGTCGGGCGTCGGCCCCATGGAGCGCGGGGATGTCGTGGAGATAGAGATCGAAGGCATAGGAGTGCTGAAGAACACGGTAGGATAACATGAGAGGGTACCTATCGCTGGGCTCCAATATCGGAGACAGGCGTCGCCACCTCGAAGCGGCACTGGAGAAGCTCCGGCAGGCGGGCGTCCAGATCACGGCCGTATCCCGTATCTACGAAACACGGGCCGCAGAGGTGATCGCTTCTCAGAGGAACTACTACAATCTGGCCGCAGCCATCGAATATGGAGGGACCCCCCATGATCTGCTCCGGATCTGCCGTCGGATAGAAGATGAGCTGGGCAGGCAGCGGCCTTATCCCCGCGCGCCCAGGACCATGGACATCGATATCCTGCTCTTGGAGGGGATGCATCTGTCAACACCCGATCTCGAAGTCCCCCATCCCCGCATGGAGGGCCGCGCGTTTGTCATATTCCCGCTTTCCGAGGTCGCACCCGGTGTTGTATTACCCTCTGGAAGAGGTATAATAGAGGTAAAGAAAAGCTTGCCCCATGACGAGATAGCAAGGGTGCTCAAAAAGACCCCATGATGGATAAAAAACAGAAAAAACCGTGGAAAATTTTGGTGGCGGATGACAACCGCCAGGTCAATGACGTGGTCAGGGAGACCCTGATCGAGTACGGGTTCGAGGTGATCCAGGCCTTTGACGGCAGGCAGGCGTATGCTGCCTTCGAGGAAAAGAAGCCCGATCTGGTCTTTCTCGACTACCTCATGCCCGAGATCGACGGGCTGGGCGTGCTGAAAAAGATCAAGCACAAAGACCCCAATGCCTTTGTGGTATTCATCACGGGCGAGGGCTCGGAAGACGTGGCGGTCCAGGCCATGAAGGCAGGGGCCAGCGACTATATCACCAAGCCCCTTTCGCCTCCCGACCTCGTTCACTCGGCGAACACGCTCATCAGAGAGCACGAGATCCTGCTGGAGAACATCCGGCTCAAGAGCCGGGGCGATGCCTACAAAGACTATATGGTG
Organism: Deltaproteobacteria bacterium; assembly: GCA_023230665.1. Lineage (GTDB taxonomy): Bacteria > Desulfobacterota > Desulfomonilia > UBA1062 > UBA1062 > Phosphitivorax. The sequence continues at coordinate 18,043 of JALNWY010000035.1, read as the reverse complement.
ACCATCACCGAGACCATGGGCGAGGCCGTGATCACCATCGACAGCAAGGGCACGATCCAGTTCATGAACTCCATGGCAAGGAAGTTCTGGGGCGAACTGAGCGAGATGAAGAACAAACCCGTGGACGCGCTCATCCCCGACCCGAGCGTGCACATCATCCAGGATATCATGCAGGCGTTTTCCAGCGGGCTGGACCGCTTCGAACAGGAATACGCGTTCCGAAAGATCAACGGCAGTATGTTTTCCGGGCTCCTGAGCGCCTCGCCCTTGAAGAGCGAGAAGTATGCGGGGGGCACCGTGCTGGTGGTGAGGGACCTCACGGACATTGAAATGATGCGCAGGCAGATCATCAATGCGGAGAAGCTCGCCTCGCTGGGCAAGGTGGTGGAGGGAGTGGCCCATGAGATCCGGAACTCGCTCACCTCTCTTGGCGGGTTTTCCCGGCGGTTGAGCCGGTCCGTGGGGGAGAATTCCACGCAGAAGGTGTACGTGGACTATATCATCGAGGACGTCAAGCGGCTCGAAGCCATGATCATGGACATCGAGGAATACGTCAACTACACCAAGATCCACCGCCCCAACTTCGTGAAGACCGATATGCAGGAGGTCATCGACGAGGCGCTCATCAAGACCTTCGGCTCGGGCAGGTTCAGCGGGGTGGCCTATGAGGTGAACCTGCCTGAGCACCTCGAAGAGATCGAGGCCGACCATAACTACTTGGTCGAGGCGTTCTGGCACCTCTTCGTCAATGCCTGCGAATCCATGCAGGGCAAGGGGGTCATGGAGATCATCGTGAGCATGCATCCCCAGTATCTCATCGTGGATGTCGTTGATTCGGGCAGGGGCATACCCAGCGACGAGATCAAGGACATCTTCAACCCGTTCTATACCTCCAAGGTCCGGGGCGCAGGGCTCGGGCTCTCGAAGGTCTACATGATCATCGAGGAGCACGGCGGGTTTATCACCGTGAACAGCGCCATAGGCAAGGGCACGAGAATCCGCGTGTTTCTCTCCCGCAAACAGGCAGCCAAAGGGGTAGGCATCCCGCCCGCCGAAGTGAGCAGCGGGCCCTGACGCCCAAGGGGGGAGGACGACGGTTCTTCGGGCCCAGGGGCCTGTCTGTCTGAGCCCTCTTCCCAATCCCCGCGACTTGAGGGTGAGTCAAAGCAGGCTCGTACACCGGGGGTTTTTCGCGCATATGATAAGGTAGGGGCTTGCCCTTTGCGGGCCCATACTATTGATGAAAACAATTTTGGGTGACGATAAGAACGTCATGATTTTTCGGAGGCATGGATTGGGAGACAAGGGCGGAACCATCTGGAAGGGAGGTTTAAGCGTCGTGATCTCCCTGCTGGTGCTGCACACCTCCCCGGTCTGGGCCGATATCTACGTCAAGCAGCTGCCCGACGGCACCAGGTGCTACACGAATTTTCCCACAGGCAACGACTGGGACCTCTATATCAAGGAACCCACGTACAAGCCCCGCACCGACTACCGCGGGTCCGACTTCGACGGCCTGATCCGGCAGATAGCCCTGAGCGAGGGGGTCGACCCGCAGCTCATCAGGGGCATCGTGCAGGTAGAGTCGCAGTTCAATCCCGGAGCAAGGTCTTCGAAGGGGGCCATGGGGCTCATGCAGCTCATGCCGGAAACCGCAACCCTCATGGGCATCCGGGACCCGTGGGATCCGCAGGAGAATATCACTGCGGGCACCAATACTTCTCCTCCCTCATGAGGAGATACGGGGGGGATATCGCCAAGGCCCTGGCCGCCTATAACGCGGGGCCAGGAGCAGTTGACAGCTATAACGGAATTCCTCCCTACCAAGAGACTCGCGAGTATGTTAAGAATGTGCTTGCCATTTTCAACGGAGGAAGTAACCGGAGATGAACATCGCAAACGCACTGACCATATCGCGCATCGCCGTGGTGCCGGTCATTGCCGTACTGCTCCTCTTCGATAACCTCTGTGCCTCTCTTGCCGCAGCGATCCTCTTCATCGCGGCAACCGTCACCGACTACCTCGACGGCTATTTCGCCCGGAGGATGAACATGGTATCCGACCTGGGCAAGCTCCTCGACCCCCTGGCCGACAAGCTGCTCATCGCCACCGTGCTCATCATGCTCATTCCCTTGGGAAGGGTCCCGGCCTGGATCGTGGCCGTCATCATTGCACGCGAACTCGCGGTGACCGGGGTGAGGGGCATGGCCTCGGACAGGCGTGTGGTGATCTCGGCGAGCTGGCTGGGCAAATACAAGACCGCGTTTCAGTGCACGGCCGTCATCCCGCTGCTGGTCCACTATCCCATCCTGGGGCTTCAATTCCAGGAGGCTGGCGAGTTCTTTCTGTGGATCGCACTCTTCTTCACGCTGTGGTCGGGCTGGGACTATATCGCGGCCTACATCAGGGAAAACATCGCATCGTGACAAACGGCCGGTGGCAGGCCGCCAGCCGGGGCTAGCCGCGAGCAGGCAGTGCTGCGGGAATTCTCCGCCTGCGTCACATACGCTCGGCGGTGACCTCCTTGGCGATCTGCAGAATCTCCAGGGGAAGCTCGATTCCCACCTTTTTTGAGGCCTCAATATCAACCAGGATGGTCAGCTCTTCCTGAATCAGAATCGGCAGCGTCTCCGGCACGGCTCCTTCCTTGAGGATCTTTGCCGCCTGGGTTCCCGATAGTGCGCCGATTCGCTTGAACTCGGAGCCTACATAGAGGATGGCTCCGGAGAACCCCACGTGGCAATAGCACACAGCAGGAATCTTGTTTTCTTCGATGAGAGACAAGAGCTGAGAGGTCGGCTGGTAGTCCCTCAGAGCATAGTATGCGTCGATGGGAACGCCGAAGGCCTGTGCTCCCTGTGCGATGAGCTCCTGGGCGGCGGCAACCGGGCTGTCGGACTTGCCCACCTCCTTGCTCAGGATCGTGATGCCTAACGCCGCGGCCTTTGCCGTTGCCTCCTGGGCAAAGGCGACCGCATTGTCGTCGTCGCTGTGCACGATCCCCATCTTGGTGAGGTTCGGCAGGGCCAGCTTGGTGATCTTGAAGGCGCTGGCCGGGTCCAGATAGAGCGATGCCCCGGTGAAGCCCGGCCCGGCCTGGCTCACCGAGGCGCACCCGATCGCCTGGGGAACGGCCACGGCGGTGAAGACCACCGGGATACCGGCGCTGATGAGCTTGTCCTTGCTGTACTTGGTGGCAGGAGAGCTGATAGTGAGCACGAGGTCGGGCTTAGACGCTATGATGTCCGACACCGCGCCCTTGATCTTCATGAGGATGCCGACCTTTTTCCACAGGCCCGCATCGGCGTCGGCATCAATGATGCGTCGGTTGATGACGAGATTCTGCCCCTGGACGATGCCGTTCCTTGCGAGCTCTTCCACAAAGCCCTCATACGCCCAGTCAAAGGGATTGATCTTCGAGACCTGAAGCACCTCTATCCGATAGGAATCCTGCGCGCATACCGGCATGCCGAACATGAGAAACACCACGACAAAGAGCAAATATCTTTTCATAAAACCCTCCTTTCGAGGATGCATGGTTCATCCATGCATGCAAAAGCGTCTCTTCCTTTTCACAAGCGTCATTCCAAGCAGGAGCGGGAGTGTGCAACATGTGGTTCACCACAAAAGAACTGTAGAATCAACATATTCACAGTACTTTTACGTTTCAGGGCCGGTATCGATCCACATGAGGCGAAAACCGGACAAAGCATGAGAACAAGCGTGAATGCGAGACCATGGAGATTTCGTCCTCAATGAATTCGGAAGAGAGGTCTTTTCCTTAAAAAATGCCCTCAAGCCCCGGCCGGCTCAAATCTTTTCGCTGGTGCTGGTGCCCAGATGGGTGTAAATGGCGCACGAACCGGATGCGGCACTGGAGATGAGCGCGCCGCTCGCAACCATCAACAGAGCGCTCAACAGGCCCACCTTCCGGGTTTTCACGAGCATGAAGATCAGTGCAGCGGCAACCGCGAGTCTGGCGATGCGGTCAAGGGTTCCAACATTCTGCTCCATTTCATACCTCCCTCTATCCAGAGGAATTATTCTTGGATTCGATTTTCTTGTCAACAGGTATTTGTCATGTCCGGGTTTTCGCCTGCATCACATCCCTTGGGGAAAAGGTATTTCGCTGTTTTTTTCTGCAGGTGAAGGGGTGCGGAAGTGAAAAGATAGCTTTATTATGCCAAATAATACATAATGTTAGAGTGAATTACGGTTCAGTTTTTTATTGTGCTCCCCGGTATGATCGGGTACAATCATGTGATGAAAAAATTCGTAACAGGGGGGTAATATGAAGGTAAGTAGGAGGGGATTCCTGAAGCTTGCGGGCGGAACCCTGGCTGCTGCGGGCATCGGAGCGGGCGTGGGGGTGAAGTCCGCTCACGCGAGGCCTTCGAAAATCCGGTATGCCCGGGAGGTTCCCACTGTTTGCCCTTATTGTGCAGTGGGATGCGGCATTATCGCACACGTAAGCAACGGGAAGGTCATCAACACCGAGGGAGACCCCGATCATCCCATCAACAGAGGCTCGTTGTGTTCCAAAGGCAGTGCGCTGTTCCAGATTCCCAACAACGACAAGCGCTTGAGCAAGGTCCTCTACCGGGCCCCGGGCTCGGGCCGGTGGGAGGTGAAATCCTGGGACTGGGCGCTGGACAAGATCGCCCGGAACATCAAGGACACGCGCGACAAGGGTTTTTTAAGGACCAACGCGAAAGGCCAGGTGGTCAACCGGGTGGAAAACATCGCCTCTCTGGGCGGAGCCGGCCTCGACAACGAGGAGGTGTACTCTCTGGTGAAGTTCAAGAGGGCGCTCGGCCTCGTATACCTCGAGCACCAGGCGCGTATCTGACACAGCTCCACTGTCGCCGGTCTGGCGAATTCATTCGGCCGCGGGGCAATGACAAACCACTGGAACGACATCCAGCACGCGGACGTCATCATGATCCTTGGCTCAAACGCTGCCGAGAATCACCCGATCTCTTTCAAATACGTCAACCTCGCCCGGGAGAAGAGGGGCGCGAAGCTCATCAATGTGGATCCCCGGTTCACCCGCACCTCGGCCACCGCAGACAAGTATGCGCGGCTCAGGTCGGGCACCGACATCGCCTTTATCGGGGGCATGATCAACTACGCCCTCCAAAACGGCAGGATCCAGAAAGACTACGTGGTCAACTACACCAATGCGGCATTCCTGGTGAACCCGGATTTCAAAGGCCCCGCCGACTTGCAGGGAGTGTATTCCGGCCTGAGCGGCGACAAGTACGACAAGGCCTCCTGGAGCTACCAGCTCGATGAAAACGGGGTTCCCAGGAAGGACACCACCCTGCAGGATCCCCACTGCGTGTTCCAGCTGCTCAGGAAGCACTACGCCCGCTACGACATGGAAACGGTCTGCAAGATAACAGGCGGAGACAGCTTGGAATACGAGGAGATCTACGATCTCTTCACCTCCACCTGCAGGCCGGAGAAGTCGGCCACCATCATGTACGCCATGGGGGCCACCCAGCACACCTATGGCTCGCAGAACGTGCGGGCCTATGCGGTCATCCAGTTGCTCCTGGGCAACATCGGGGTCGCAGGCGGCGGCATCAACGCGCTGCGCGGCGAGAGCAACGTGCAGGGCTCCACGGACCATGCAGCCCTGTTCCACATCCTGCCCGGCTATCTCCAGGCGCCCAAGGCCTCTCAGCAGACGTACCAGAAGTACCTTCAGGACAGCACCCCGAAGGATTCCGATCCCAAGAGCGTCAACTGGTGGGGAAACTATCCCAAGTATGCAACCAGCCTTCTGAAGGCCTGGTGGCGCGATGCCGATCCGGAGAAGTCCTATGATTACATAGGCAAGTACGATGATGAGGTGAACTACTCCACCATTCCCATCATCGAGCAGATGGCCTCGGGCAAGATCAACGGTCTGTTCTGCTGGGGCCAGAACCCGGCGGTGGGCTGTCCGAGCACGCGCCTGGTGCGCCGCGCCCTTGCCAAGCTCGACTGGCTGGTCGCCATAGACCTCTGGGAAACCGAGACCGCGGCGTTCTGGCAGCCCGAAGCCGGCGTAGACCCCGCGGCAATCAAGACCGAGGTGTTCCTGCTTCCTGCAGCCGCATCCATGGAAAAAGAAGGGTCGATCTCCAACTCCAGCAGGCTTGCACAGTGGCGCTGGAAGGCGACCGAGCCTCCGGGAGACGCCCGGGATGACCTGTATATCATGAGCGAACTGGTCCACCGCGTGAAGCATCTCTATAAAAAGGAAGGTGGCGCCTTCCCCGAGCCCATTCTCGGCCTGTCCTGGGACTATGCCAAGGCCGGCATGGACTCCTCAGCTCACCATCCAGACCCCCGCGAGGTGGCCAAAGAAATCAACGGCTTCTTCCTTAAGGATGTCGTGATCAACGGCGCGGCCTACAAGGCCGGTCAGATGGTCCCCAGCTTCGCGCTCCTGCAGGCGGACGGCTCCACCTGCTGCGGCTGCTGGATCTACTGCAACTCGGTCACCGATAGCGAGAACCGGCTGATGCGCAGGGACAATTCCGACCCCACAGGCCTGGGCTTCTACCACAACTGGGCCTGGTGCTGGCCGGTGAACCGGAGGATCATCTACAACCGCGCGAGCGTGGACTTAAGCGGCAAACCCTGGGCCACGGACAAACCGGTGATCTGGTGGGACAGCCTCAAGAAGGCCTGGCTCGGCGATGTCCCGGACGGCGGCGGCGCACCAGGGGCCGTGCACCCCTTCATCATGGTCAACCACGGCCACGGGCAGATCTTCTCGCCCGGCATGACCGACGGCCCCTTCCCCGAGCACTACGAGCCTCTGGAGTCGCAGGTGCCAAACCTCTTGTCGAAACAGCAGGAGTCTCCTGTTATCGTGCGTTATGACAAGGCGGTTCCGGGAAAGGTGTGCGATCCCATGCTGGTGGAGGGCGCGGCCGCCTGCGTATTCGGCAGCCCTGACAAGGACAGGTTCCCGATCTACTGCACTACCTACCGGGTCACCGAACACTGGCAGGCAGGCCAGATGACCAGATGGCTGCCGTGGCTCGGCGAGCTGGTGCCGCACATGTTCGTGGAGATGAGCCAGGAGCTGGCAAAAGAGAAGCAGATCAGAAACGGCGAAGTGGTAAGGATTATCTCCATCAGGAACCAGGAAGGCATTCTTGCGCATGCCATGGTGACGCCCAGGTTCAAGCCGTTCACCGTCAACGGCCAGACGCTTCATCAGGTAGGTATGCTCTGGCACTTCGGGTACAAGGGGCGGGTGACAGGGGCCATCGCCAACGACCTCACCCCGCTCGTCGGAGACGCCAACACCATGATCCCCGAGTATAAGGCCTTCCTCGTGAATATCGAAAAGGTGAGGAGGTAAGCCATGACCGAATATATCAAGCTCATAGATTTGACCAAATGCACCGGATGCAGGGCGTGCCAGGTGGCTTGCAAAAACTGGAACGACCTGCCCGCTGAGAGCACCGGCTTTACCGGGTCCCTGCAGAATCCGGCCGACCTTTCATACAACACCTGGTGCCTCATCCGGTTCGACGAGATACAAAACAGCTCGGGCATGAATTGGGTCATGCGGCACGACGCCTGCATGCACTGCGAATGGCCGGCATGCGTCAAGGCATGCCCGTCGCCGGGCGCCCTCGTACGCACGGACACCGGCGCGGTCGTGCACGATCCGAATTACTGCATCGGCTGCAAGGCCTGCATTGTAGCCTGTCCGTTCGACATCCCGCGCTACTCCGCCGAGCAGGAGAAGATCGCCAAGTGCACGCTGTGCCACGACCGGATCACTGACGGCAGGAAGCCCGCATGCGTGACCGCGTGCCCCACCGGCTGCCTCACCTTCGGCCCCAAGGCCGGGATGCTGGCCAAGGCCGATGCCAGGGCCCTGGAGGTGCAGGGGGTTGTCTATCCCCGGAATCCCAAGTACCGGACCAACGTGCTCTACATCATACCCAGGACGATCGATGTGGCTCAGCTCCAGCACACGAATCCAAATCCCAAGATGCCCACCACCATCCTCTGGTGGAAAAACCTCTTCAAGCCCTTCACCCTGATCGGCATGGGTGCGGTGGCTGGTGCGGCCATGCTCCACTACATGGTCAGGGGCCCGCACGAGCCTCATGGGCCCGAGAAAAAGGAAGGGGGTGAATGATATGTCCGCCAAAAAACAAGGAATGGTATACGTTACCACACTGCAGGAAAGGATCGTTCACTGGCTCCTGGCAGGAAGCTGCCTGTTCGCGCTGCTGACCGGTCTGGGGCTCATGTTTCACAGCTGGGACTTCATCCCGGCCCTGCTGGGCGGCCATTACGCCATGAAGTGGATGCACATCTTCTCGGGCGTAGTGTTCGCCTTTGCGCTCGTTGCCGCGAGCGTCATGTGGTGGGAGCACTGCAAGTTCGTGCCTGACGACCTCAAGTGGGCGATGCAGGCGGGCGGCTACCTCTGGGATGCGCACGACCTTCCTCCGGGAGGCATGTACAACGCCGGCCAGAAGCTGTTTTTCTGGACCGTGTTCGTCTTCGGGATCGTTGTGATTGTCTCCGGGCTCATCATGTTCAACCCGCTCGCGGTCCCGGTCGTCCTGGCGCGGTGGGCGTACATGCTCCATGCCGGGGCCGTGATGGTCATCGCCTCGTTTTTCATCGTCCATCTCTACCTGGGGACCTTCGGCAACCCCGGCACGGTCCAGATCATGTTCCACGGCTGGGCCACCCGGGAATACTGCGAGTTCCACAAGGGCAAGTGGCTGGCCGACAGGGAGAAGAAGGACGGGGAGGAATCCCAGGCCGCATAGGCGATTCCCATACAAGCGTCTGTAACCAAGCCGGGGGCTTTGTGCTCTCCGGCTTTTTTTCTGTCGATCACGAAGGGAATTCGTGATCTTCGTGATGAAAGCCTGGTCCGCCTTATTTTGAAGGCAAAGGCACCCGCCCTCTTGTGTTTGACCGTGCGGATCGTATGGGCTATACCAAGATATGGGGGGCCTCGGTGTCAAGCTTGCAGGAAATACTGGTCATCGTACTGCTGTTCGTGCTCATCATCTTTCTTCCCCGGCGCCTGGGCAGGGGCGGAAACGGGAAGAAGCCGGGAAAGTCCCTGTCGGCGCTTTCCGGCAGGGCGCGTCTGGGCGTGATCGTCTCCGCGGTCTGGCTGCTCGCGTGGACGGTTTACCTCCGGCCCTGGTCCGGCGAGGCGCTCGGGTTTGTCCTGATCGCCCTGTGCCCGGTCATTCTGGGATGGGGAGCATTCTGGGTCATAGACGGGTTCAGGAAAAACCAGGGCGCCTGAGCCGTCCTGGCTCCCGCCTGCGGCCGCATCCCTCCCGGCAGTGCTTTTCCCCCGGCCTCCCGGCCCGTACTTGTGCATCGTGCCTGCGGCCCGCCCGCCTGCACCCCTCGATGAAAGCTTTTTCCCGGCAAATGATCTGTTTTGCCGTTCCCTAGCCCCTGACCATGACAAGAGGCCCGGGCAATGGATTGAATCTCTCCGCCGGGAATCACCTCGGCCCCCAGCGACCGGGTGAACTCCACGAGCTCCCTGACAAGGTCCTGGTCGAGAGCGGGCAGAATCCACGGTATGGGTGCCCGTAAACCGGGCGTGTCCGTGGAGCGCCCGGATCCCGAGCCCGTTCAATCGGCTCTCGTGTTCTTCTTGAGTGGGCTCATTCCACCTCAGACCCCGCTTTTTTGGTTCTTTCAGCAGAGGCCCTCTCCATTGAATTCACCCTCGGGCTGCATTATTGTAGAAAAAAAGGAGGAGATCCATGACCGTGAAAGTCAAGATGTATACACTCAGTACCTGCAGCCACTGCAAGGCCACCAAAGAGTTCATGAACGACAACAAGGTGGAATATGAATACGTTGATGTCGATCTGCTCGATGGGGATGACCGGAGAAGTATCATGGAAGAAGTGAAAAAGATCAACTCCCATGTCAGCTTTCCCACGATCATCATCGGAGAGCGGATTATCATCGGCTTCCGCGAGGATGAGATCAGGGAGGTTCTCGGCCTGTGACCACAGACGTGAAAAAACTCTATGAGATGCTCAGGAAGGTCCAGGAGCCCAAGGGGTATTATTTCAACAAAGACACGGACGTGGTCTTCGACCTGCTGCAGGCGCTTTTGATCAACAGGGAGCGGTACGGATACATGTGCTGTCCCTGCAGGCTTGCCTCGGGCGACAGGGAATGGGATCGCGACATCACCTGTCCCTGCATCTACCGCACCCCGGACGTCGCGGAGTACGGGAGCTGCTATTGCAATCTCTATGTATCAAAGGAGTGGAACGAGGGCAGGGTCCCGCACGTATATGTGCCCGAGAGGAGGCCGCTCGACAAGTTCAGATAGGGGGTTTCCGGGGCCCTCGGCCACGGGCCCGGGTTTCTGCAAGGTGCGCCTGCGGTCCGGCAAAGAGCCGGGCAGTGGAAACGGTCAGGAAAAGAGAAGGGTGAGAATATCCTGCTCGATATAGGTGAATCGGATGCCCATGCCGTTCTCATCGGCTCTCGCCACAAACCCTTGTGCGCACAAGGGTTTGCCGATGAGCTGCCCGGTGTTGAGCCTCAGCGCCACATACGCGTCCTTGGAAAGGGAGAACTCGGCCCTAAGGAAGATTCCGTTTCTGCTCACGTTCTCCACGGTTCCTGAACGGGCGCCCGTCATGGTGTCGGTATAGGTGATGGTTGCATCCATGGTGCCCGGTACCTTCACTCGGGTATTCTTCCGTCTGTTTCGCATCGCTCGTTTGCTCCGTGCCGGATAACCGCCGTGAAATCCATGGCGGCCGGGCAAGCAGGACAGAAAGAAGCATCGCCGTATTGCAGGCCACTCTTCAGCCCGCCATCGTCAATGCAGCCAAATCTTCAAAGAATAGTATAATACATATGTCTCGGAGAATCAAGGGAATCCCTGCGGGGCGGGTCATAATCGCCAGGGGATTGAATCCGGGGTTTATGATATGGTACAAAAAAGGAGTTCCCGGTGAACGCACGAGGTGCGAACCCAAAAAGGGCCTTCCCGGGATTGATCTGCAGACGAACGAACGGAACGATTCTATGCCAGCGCAAGAGATCCGAGAAAGAAACCCTGTTGACGGAGGACAAGGACCTTCAGGCAGCCGCCTGGACTTCTCGCATCAGATTTCGCAATATGCGTCCCAGGACAGGCCGAGACCTGAGTTTCTGTCCGATGTGATGAAGCTCGTCCTCGAACATTCCGGGTGCGACATCGTTGAAGCGCGGTTGCACGACGGAGCTGATGAGTTCAGATGCGAGGCCTTCAGGCAGGAGGACGGCTCCAGCGCCTTCACGATTGCCCCGTGGGGTGCGGATGTCGGGTGCTCCGGCATGGGCTTGAGGAAAAGTCGATTTGATATCGAGGCATTATGCGCAGGCGCTCAGCAGGGCTATGATTGCGGCAGCACCTTCATCCGCACCAGATACGGCAGTGTCTGGGTTCATGACCCGCCCCGATTTTTTCCGCCGGAGATGCACGCCGTGTTCACGGTGGCATCCGGCGCGGACCGGGTGGACGAGACCTTTCGGTCCCTGGCTCTGGTTCCCCTTCGCTGTGGAAAGGAGCAGATGGGGTTCCTCGTGTTCAAGGGTAGAAAAGAGAGCTCCTTCGATCCGGTGAGGCTCGAGCACTTTGAAGCCATCGCGGCCAAACTCGAGCTCGCACTGCTCCATCAGTTCTCGCAGGCAAAGCTGCATGAGCGGGTCAAGGAGCTCACCTGCCTGTACGGTATAGCAAAGACGGCCTCCGATCCCGGTATGCCCTTCGAGCAAAAGATGACGAATATTGCGGCCCTGCTTCCGCCGGCATGGCAGTATCCTCCCCATGTCTGCGCCCGGATCGTTATAGACGGGCGCGCCTATCAAACCCCCTTGTTTGCTGAAGGGGTGCACAAGCAGGTCGCGGCTGTGAAAGTCAAAGGAAGAACCCGGGGCGCGGTCGAGGTTCACTATCCCGGTCAGAGGCCCTTCCCGCAGGGGAAGCCGTTTCTTGATGAGGAGCAGAGCCTGATCAACAATGTAGCGGGTCAGATCGCGCGGATGATCGAGCAGGAGGAGGCAGAGACCGTGCGGTCCGAGCTCCAGGACCAGCTGACCAGGGCAGACCGGCTGGCCGCAATCGGGCAGCTTGCCGCCGGAGTCGCTCACGAGCTCAATGAGCCGCTCAACACCATCCTGGGGCTTGCTCAGCTTGTCCAGAAAAATGAAAACATGCCAAGGCAGGCGACGCGCGATGTTGAAAGGATCGTCGAGGCATCGCTGCATGCGCGGACCATCATACGCGAACTCCTGATATTCGCCCGGCAGGCAGCGCCCAGCAGAGGCAGGGTGAACTTGAATCGGATCATCGAAGATGAGCTGAGCCTCTTTGAGTCTCTGTGCGGCAAGTCATGCGTGGAACTCAGGCGCATGCTCGCTCCCGATCTCCCGGAAATCACGGCGGACAAGTCCCAGATGCTCCAGGTCATTTCCAACCTGATGATCAACTCCCTGCAGGCCATGCCCGAAGGTGGAGCCATCACGCTCACAACGTCGTTCAGCCGTAATGAAGTATCGTTGACCGTGGAGGATACGGGCATCGGCATGAGCGACGAGGTGAGGGACAACATCTTTCTGCCTTTCTTCACCACCAAGGACGTGGATCAGGGAACCGGCCTGGGGCTTGCGGTAGTGCACGGGATTGTGGCATCACATTCAGGACGGATCATTGTCGAAAGCGTACCCGGGAAAGGTGCCAGGTTTGTGCTCACCTTTCCGCACAGCATGTCGACCGGACCCGAGGAGGACTAAAGTGAGATGACGGCTGCCCGGAAAAACCATATACTGGTGGTGGATGACGCACCCACCGCGCTGGATATCCTGGAGCGGAACCTGGGTTCCCGGGGATACGCTGTAACCTGTGCCTCGTGCGCGGCCGATGCCGTGAACATCCTCGAGGCCGCGCAGGTGGACCTGGTCATCACCGACTACAAGATGCCCAAGATCAGCGGGCTCGACCTCATCCGCCACATCCGGGACAACTGCATCGATACCGAGGTGATCATGATCACCGGCTACGCATCCGTGAAAGGGGCGGTGGAAGCGGTGAAGATGGGGGCTGAGGAGTATCTCCCCAAGCCCTTCACTGACGAAGAGCTGTTCGCGGCCGTTGAGAGAGCCCTGAACAAAAGAGAGTTGCGGGACATTGTCAAGGGGAAGAGACCCTGCAACACCCCGAACTCTTATGGCATCATCGGACACTCGGACCCTGTTCGGAAAATGCTTGCCGAGATCGATAAGGCTGCCGAATCCACTGCCACGGTGCTTGTCCTGGGCGAGAGCGGAACCGGCAAGGAGCTGGTGGCCCGGGCAGTTCACTACAGCAGCAGCAGGGCCGCGGCCCCGTTTGTCCCGGTCAACTGCGGCGCCATTCCGGAAAAGCTCCTTGAAAGCGAACTCTTCGGTTTTATGAAGGGCGCCTTTACCGGTGCTCATGAATCTCGCGCAGGGTTTTTCCAGACCGCGGACGGGGGCACCATCCTGCTCGACGAGGTCAATGAAATGAGCCCGGCCATGCAGGTCAAGCTCTTGCGGGTGCTCCAGGATAAACAGGTATGCATGGTCGGAGCCAGGAAGAACCGGAAGATCGACGTGCGCATCATCGCATCGAGCAATAAAGACTTGAGGGCCATGGTGAACAAAGGCGTCTTCCGCGAAGACCTGTTTTTCCGGCTGAACGTCATCACGATCACGGTGCCTCCGTTACGGGAAAGGCAGAGCGACATTCCCCTGCTGCTCTCCCATTTTGCGGGCAAGTTCGCCGGTGAACTCGGCAAAAAGGCCCCAGGAATTTCCGATAATGCCCTACAGGTGCTCATGAACTATGCCTGGCCCGGGAATATCAGAGAGCTCGAAAACCTCGTTCAAAGGCTCATCATCATGATGGACGGAACCACGGTCAGGGTGCCGGATCTGCCGCCGTTCATGCGGTTTTCCGCCATGTCGGGGCAGACCCCGTTCAGGTCTCTGGCTGAAGAGGAAGCAGCCTACATCCGCAGGGTTCTGGCGAGCGTGGACGGAAACAAGTCGCGCGCCGCCGAGATCCTGGGCATTGATCGCAAGACCTTGAGGGGCAAGCTCAAACCCTTCGATACCTTTTCCGGGAAATAGACCTTCTCAGAAGCCGGGGAATATCTCGCCGCATGAGGAGAAACTTCCCACCCGGCATCCTTGCCCGGCCTTCTGATAACATGCTTGTCGCGCTTATCCATCCATATCAATAAGACAAATATATTCAACGAGGTCCATCCCCAAAACAAGACATCTCCATGTCGCGGCATCAGGCGTTTTCCCTGTTCACAGCATGGCACATCCCTTGCCATGAAGGGAAGTGATGATGATTTCGGGGGTAAGGCATGACCGAGTACGTTGAGGGATTGTGTTCGACCTGCAGGTATTCCTCGAAGTGTGCGCTCACCAATAATCACCCGAAGGCTGTTCAGCTTTGCGAAGAATATGAAGCAGAGATATCTCCAAGGAAGAGAAAGAAAGACGACTCTTCTGACAGGGCCGGGCCTGCCGGCCCGAATGCGGATGATTCCGCGGGCAGCACGGCCTTGGGCCTTTGCAGCGATTGCGAGAACCGGAAGGGATGCAGTTTTCCCAAACCCAGATCAGGCGTATGGCACTGCGAGGAATATCGCTGAAGACAGATGATGCAGGGAGCAAAAAGCCTCTTTTGAGAGAGAAGAGAGGGAAATACACGGGCAACTATCACAAAGGGACATCAAAAGAACGCGAGCATTTAAAAAATATTGGAGGCATAATCATGGGTAACACGTCATACAATCCTTACGAAACCGCCCAGGTCCAATTTGACAAGGTAGCGTCAATGATCGATATGGATGATGCGACCCGGGAGTTGTTGCGTCAGCCGATGCGCGAATTTCATATGTTGATACCTGTTCGCATGGATGACGGCAGCATCAGAATATTCAAGGGATACCGCATACAGCACAATGATGCCCGGGGTCCCGCAAAAGGCGGAATACGGTTCCATCCCTTGGAAACCGTGGATACGATTCGCGCTTTGTCCATGTGGATGACCTGGAAATGTTCTGTTGTCGACATTCCGCTCGGCGGCGCGAAAGGCGGCATTATTTGCGACCCGCGCATCCTTTCGGACTGGGAGCAGGAGCAGTTGTGCCGGGGGTGGGTGCGCCAGTTGGCTCGCAATATGGGTCCCAACAGCGATGTCCCGGCCCCGGACGTCATGACAAATGGAAAGCATATGCTCTGGATGCTGGATGAATATGAAACCATTCACGGCGGCAGATACCCGGGATTCATCACGGGCAAACCGGTCGGAATGGGAGGATCGCTCGGAAGGACCGAGGCTACCGGCTTCGGTGTTATTTATGTTTTGCGCGAAGCGCTGAAGGAACTGGGAATGAATCTGGAAAATACCACCGCAAGCTTCCAGGGCTTCGGCAATGTTGCCCGGTATGCCGCCAGTCTGTACATGCAATTTGGCGGAAAGGTCTTGGCTGTTTGCTGCTGGGACAATGTGGATAAAAAATCCTATACCTTCCGCAACGCTGATGGAATAGACATCATGGAGCTGACCGGCATTACGGATTCCTATGGCAGTATTGACAAGGAGAAGGCGAAAGCCTTGGATTATGAAATCCTGCCTGGAGGAGCATGGATCGATCAGGATGTCGATATCCTCGTCCCGGCAGCCCTGGAAAACCAGATCACTGCGGAAAACGTTCATAGGATAAGCAAACAGGTTAAAATAGTTACCGAGGCCGCAAACGGGCCTACAACCCCTGACGCGGATAAGGTGATTTGTGATCGAGGCATATTCGTTTTACCCGATTTCCTGACCAATGCCGGAGGAGTTACCTGCAGTTATTTTGAACAGGTCCAGTGCAACACGAATTATTTCTGGGGAAAAGATGAAGTCCTGGAGAAACTGAACACAAAAATGACCACTGCATTCAAAGCCGTGTACGATCTTGCGCAGACGAAAAAAATAACCATGCGCGATGCCGCATATGTTATCGCCGTAAACCGCGTGGCGCAGGCGGTAAAGAATCGCGGATGGGCATAGCGTTAATTCTGCAGGGCCGGGCCTTTTTCATATCCTCACCACAAAGCAGGTGATGAACCGGGGATCGAGCTCTTCGATGCGGGCGATGCCCGAGAGCTCGTCTTCGAACCGGTTCTGCAGAAGGCCTGAGGCATCCTCGATGGACTGTCGGGGAAGATCAGGGGCAAGGGCACTGAGAAAATCCTGAAGGCTGCGGCCGAACTCCGGCACGAAAATCCGCCTGCCTGCTTCATCGAGGCGGGTGACCGTCCGGATGAACCCCACCAGCTCGTCTCTTTCCAGGGGCCTGAAACCGGTCTTTTTCTCCAGAAGATTGACTGCGAGCACCGTGAGGATGAAGGTCTCCATGTCAAGGGCCGAGCCCGTATTCGTGTTCGAGAGGGAACCCCTGTTCTCCCGCCACCTGAGCGCGTCCATGATCGTCGCCAGCGCAGCGATCATGTCCACAGTGCGCGTGAGTTCTTCGAGCTCCTCTATGGTGGAGAACTCCCGGTCCCTGAACAGGGGGCGCTTCTTCAGCAGTCCTTCGGCCCAGGGGCTTAATTTTTCGGGGACCATGGCGAGGTCCACGGCCTTCAAGATCTGTTTGAGCCGCATCTGCTGATCCAGGATCGCGTTGTATCCCAGGGAAAAGAGGGTCTCTGCGTTCATGGTGCCCAGGATCTCTCCAGCGCTTCCGCCATGTCTCTTCATGGCCACGGCAAGGCCGAGCGAGGAAATCGCGCTTGCCTTGTCGATGCTGCTCTTGAGCTCCTCCACCTCGTTCAAGGGACGGTAGTCGGCCATGACGACCTTGTTGGAGAGATAGACCATCTCGACCATGAAGCGCTCCTGGGTCTCCTGGGACGCCTCTGCCAGGGACGACACGACGAGATCCGTGTTCCGGGATAAGTGATCCAGATACACAGCCGGAAGGAAGCCCCGGCCCTTGTCCATGTGGGGGACCTTCTCCTTTGAAAGGCCCTGGCTCAGCAGTTTCCCCGAGTGGGCCCGGCGGTAGATGCTCATGGCCTCCTCAGGGGGAGGGAAGCCCAGCTCCATGAGCCGTAAAGACCGCTTCTCGTAGATATTCTCCTCGATATAGGACTTCAGCTCCCAGATCACCCCTTCCATGATCGTATAATAGGTGTCCTGGTAATGTGTGAAGATGAGGCTCAGCATGTCCTTTAAGAGCTGGGCCTTCTCGTCCTCCTCCTTGATGAGGAAGAAATAGTTGTCGTCCAGGCTTTCATACCCGGCATCCAAGAGGTCCGGGATGCGCTCGTCCGTGGGCACCACCTGCACCACGTCGATATAGGTCTGATACAGGAGGATCATGATGTCCAGATCGAGCGCTTCGAGCGCGATCTGCAGGGAATCGACCGATGCGTTGTAGATCTCCCAGAGCCAGTCCAGGAGAACGCTCACCGAGAGAGTGTCCTTGTCCCAGCAGTCCATGTCGATGATGTGCGAGATGGTCTCGGGCGTGATGTACTGCAGCAGGATCTGGCTGTCGGTGCCCCAGGCCTCCTTGATGAGGATGAAGGTCTCCTGCGGGGAGAGCCGCTGCAGTATCTGCCCGGTGTAGGGAGAGTCGATCAGCGCGCGGGCCCGCTCCTGCGGCGTGGTCTGAAGAACCCTTCCCAGTTCGCTTTTCAGGGTCGGTCTGGTTTCCATGGCCGTAGAGTTATCACACTCCCGAGGCCATGATCAATACGGCACTCTAGAGCTGCAGGGATAAGGCCTCAATTTTCAAAATTTATTATTTTTACCTATAATGCCTTGGCGTTATCGCCACATGCTTAAAAAATGAGACCAGGCCCCGGGCTCAGTCCTCGCCGATCACGATCCTGCTCGCCCCGGCGCGGATTTTCTGCGAGAGCGAATCCACGAGCGAGTACACGCAGGGAATGACGAAAAGCGTCAGGACCATGGCGAAGAGCAGGC
>JALNWY010000034.1 GCA_023230665.1 Deltaproteobacteria bacterium | reverse complement strand
CTCGCCTCTTCCAGATCGAGCTGCCTGGCGGCCTCGACATCGTCGCACATGATGATGTGATAGCCAAAGGTGGACTTTACCACCCCGCTCATCTGGCCCTTGTTTAGTGCAAAGGCGGCATTCTCGAATTCGGGCACCATCATTCCCCTGGTGGCCCATCCCAGGTCTCCCCCCTGCTGTGACGAGGGGCACCGGGACTTCTCACTGGCAAGGGTGGAAAAATCCTCGCCCTTTTTCAGCCGGGCGAGAACGGCCTGAGCCTCGGACTCACTGTCCACCAGGATGTGGCGAAGCTTCACCCGGGGACCGGTGCTGAACTGTTCTCTGTTGTCGCGGTAGTATCCGGATATCTCCTCATCGCTGATCGCGATCCTGTCCACCGTAATCTCCGCAAGCTCCCTGGCAAGCATCTGCTCGCCCATGAAGTCGATCCTGCGCTTCACGTCCGGCGACTGGTCGATCCCCTGCTTCTTTGCCTCGAACGAGAGCATCTTGATCTCGGCCAGGCTCCGGACGAACTCCCTTTTTCCCTCCGCAGAGGCATATCGCGCTCTGGCCTGCTCCGGGATCTCATTGAGGAGCGCATCGATATCCATGTCCATGATCTTCTCGCCACCGACCACTGCTACGAGATGAGGGTCGTTCATATCTACCTTGCCTGCCGGCGATGCGGTGTTTTCGGCTGTACAGCCCGCTATTGCGGCAATGAGCACCATTGCCGAAACGATCAGTTTTTTCACAGAATCTCCTTTTTATCCAAAATGGTTTCTTTGTGTACCACAACTCAGGGGCGAACGGGAAGAGAATATGCAGGCGGGGAGATCAGGAGAGAGACCCGGCCGGCGGCCCGCCCTGCAAAGATCCGTATGGGCCTTCTTTGTTTTCATGATAATGAATCTCTTTGCTGTCTGGATAGGTCTATAGTGAAGAAGATATCGTGATTCGGTTTCATGACCCTCTAACCGGATAAGGCGGTCGTGACATGGGAGACAATCCTCGCCAACGCACGGCAAAGGAGTCTTTTCAGGAGATCGAAGAACGCCTGAACCTCGTACAGGAGGCGGGTGAATTCGGTATATGGGAGCTGGATCTCAAGACCGGCGAAACCTGGAAGTCGCTGCGCCACGACCGGATCTTCGGCTATGGGGAGATCCTGCCCCGCTGGGCGTTTGCAATGTTCCTCGACCATGTTCTGCCCCAAGACCGGCAAGGGGTGGTGGCAAAATTCAATGAATCGGTTTCATCGGGCGCGATCCTTGATTTCGAATGCCGGATCCGGAGAACCGACGGCAATGTCAGGTGGATTTGGGTCCAGGCGAAGCCCAAGCTGGACGACCGGGGCAAGGTGGTGAGCATGGCCGGGGTGGTCAAGGATGTCACCGGTCGCAAGCGCATGGAAGATGCCCTCAAGAAGAGCGAGGCCCTGCTCAGAGAGACCCAGGAACTATCGAGAACAGGCGGATGGGAACTGGATGTCACGACCGGCAGGATCGCTTGGACCGAGGAACTCTATCGGATTTATGGCGTCTCGAAAGAGTATGATCCCAGCGATATACTAAAGGACCTGTCGTTTTACCATCCCGAGGATCGTTCCCTTCTGGAAAAGTCCCTCGAAGACGCCCGGGAAAAGGGCAAACCCTATGATCTGGAGTTGAGATTCAGGAATGCGAAAGGCGAAGATCGCTGGGTCAGGACCATGGTCAAGCCGATACTCAAGCACGGCAGGGTGATCAAACTGGCGGGCAACCTGATGGACATCACTGAACGCAAGCGCGCCGAGCAGAGCTTGAAGGAGAACCTCCAGCTGACTCAGGCCCTGATCGAGAACATGGCCTCTGCAGTCTACTTCAAGGACACCGACGGGCACATCACCTTCCTGAATCGTCATATGGAACAGGATTTTTGCATCCCCCGCGAGAAAATGCTGGGAAAGAAGACCTCTGACCTTTTGCCGCCCGAGATAGCCGGCCCCATCGAGGCAAATGACCGGGAGGTGATCCAGAGCGGTCAATCTCTGGAAATAGAAGATTTTATCCGTTTCGCTGATGGAGATCGCTGGTTCCTCACGAACAAGTTCCCCATCCGGGACGCTGCAGAGCATATCATCGGCATTGGAGGGATATCCACGGATATCACCGGCCGCAAGCTCGCGGAGCAGAGGCTGCGCGAGAGCGAGGAGCGTTTCCGGATCATGGCCGACAGCTCTCCGCTCGTTATCTGGGTCATGAATGCCCAGGGTGGGATCGAGTTCATTAACAGCACCTTCCGGGAGTTCTTCGGCATTGAGCTGGAACAGGTGCTTGGGGCGAAGTGGCGGCCCCTGGTCCATCCGGATGATGTAGACGGCTACCTGGGTGCATACACGCACGCGTTGGAAGACAGGAAACCCTTCTATGCGCGTGCCCGGGTCCGTCGTGCAGACGGAGCCTGGCGGTGGATCGAGTCGTTCGGCACCCCATGGATCTCGCCCGAGGGGAATCTCATGGGCTATGTGGGAAACAGCCTGGACATCACCGACCGCGTGCAGGCCGACATGAACCTGCGCACGTACCGGGACCGCCTGGAAGACCTGGTCAGGGAAAGGACTTCAGAGCTGGAAGCGAGCAGCGAGAGGCTCAAGCAGGAGATCGCGGAGCGCAGGAAGGCGGAAGATGCCATCCGCAGGTCCGAGGAGCAGTACCGGCTAGTGGTGGAAAACGCCAATGAAGGGATTGCTATCGCGCAGAACGGGGCGTTCCGACTGGTGAACCCCAAATTATCGGAAATGATCGGCTATTCCCAGGAAGAGCTGCTATCGAAACCCTTGGATGATCTCATTCATCCCCAAGACCGACAGATGGTCATCACCCGACACCGTCAACGCATGACGGGCAAGACGCCGCCGGACATGTATTCCTTCAGGATCATCGACAAAGAGGGCAGAACGAAATGGCTGGAAATCAATGCCGTGAAGATCTCCTGGCAAGGCAGGCCCGCCACGCTCAACTTCCTGACCGACATCACCGGTCGGCTTCGGATGGAAGAGGACAGGAAGAAGATGGAGGCCCAGCTTTCCCAGACCCAGAAGATCGAGGCTCTGGGCACCTTTGCCGGCGGGATCGCTCACGACCTGAACAACATCCTCTACCCTATCATCATCAATATCGAGATGCTCCTTGCCGACACCGAGGAGGGTTCCGATATCCACGACACGCTCAAACAGATCCTGGGCGCCGCGTACCGCCAGCGTGATCTGGTCAAGCAGATCCTCGCCTTCAGCAGGAGGAGCGAGCAGAAGATGAGCCCGGTGAATGTCATACCCCTGCTGCAGGAGACCCTTTCTCTGCTGAGGTCCTCCCTGCCGAGCACCATCGAGCTGCGTTCGCACATCAATGCCCACCCGGATATAGTCATGGGAGATGCCACAGAGATCCAGCAGATCATCCTCAACCTGGGAAAGAATGCAGCGGAATCGCTGAACGCCCAGAAGGGGGTCATCGACATGGGCCTGACACGCACCCGTCTGAATCCGTTAGAGACGTTCCAGACGCTGAAACCGGGCGACTATCTGCAGATCACGGTGCGGGACAACGGGCGGGGCATGCCGTCCCATATGCTCGACCGGCTCTTCGAACCGTTTTTCACCACCAAGGAAGTAGGCAAGGGCATCGGAATGGGGCATCCGGTGGCGCATGGGATCGCTCAGAAGCTGGGCGGGGCCATCACGGTGGAGAGCGAGCCGGGCAGAGGCTCACTTTTGACAGTATACCTGCCGGCCATGGAAGAGCAGCCCCGGATAAAGCCGGATTCAGAACAGGAGCGGATCAAAGCCGGGGAAAAGCGCGCCATCCTCCTGGTGGATGACGAGCAAATCATCCTCTCCAGCATGCAGCGAGTCCTGGAGCGTTCGGGATACGCGGTAGTATCCGCACGGAGCGGTCAGGAGGCCGTGGAACTCTTCGAAGAGAACCCGCAGAGGTTTCAGCTCGTTATCACAGACCTGACCATGCCCGGGATAGACGGACGGGAGCTCGCCAAAAGGATCTTGGCGGCCAGTCCGGGGACCCCGGTGATCCTGAGCACCGGCTATGGCGACATGATCACCGAGCAGGAGGCAAAATCTCTGGGTATCCGGCAGATGCTGCTCAAGCCGCCCAGCACCGGCGAGCTCAGGTCGGTCGTCCACCGGGTGCTCGAGGGCTGAGCCTGTGGCTGCCCCATAAACCCAGATTGTGCGTTTAAGAAAGTTCGATCTTTCACATAAGCGATGGCCTCATTATGATATGATTTGTTTCTGGGGATTGGCCATCAGTGACTTTCACCCTGTATTCTTCTCTTGTCTGTTGTCTGTGTTCTCAAGAACAGTCATGGAGATCATGAAGGGAGCGACAGCTCCGGGGTGACGCCCCTTCTAGAGATACAGCGGCATCTTCTCGCCCTGCATCCGATTCGCCTCCTCCTCGCGTTCCTTTTCCTCCCACACCTCCACGAGGTAGTCCTTCCGTGCCTCGAAGATCTTTGCCTGCTCCTCAATGAGCTCCTCGGCCTGCCGGGAGTCCATGTCCTTTGACTGATTCACAAAGGACGCCACCCGTCCGTAATACAGCGGCTCGACCAACTCCACGAGCTTATAGCGGTTGTCCTTCCAGGCGTGGAAGGTCGCGGCGAGCTCATAGAGAACCTGCACCCAGGCATCGATGGGCAGGGTGAAATCATCTGTGCTCAGCCTCGCGGCGTTTTCGATCTCCTGATAGCACCTAAGGCAGAAAATCTGCTTCCACAGCACCCCGAAGCGCCTAAAGCCTGCCCGGAACTTTTCCACCAGGGCATCCAGGTTGACGGCCACGGGCTCCGGCTCTGCATATTCCTTCATGCCGAAGGTCTCCATCGCGGTGCTGCCCCGGACATCCTTCCAGAAGTCCTCGTACACCTCCATGAGATTGAACAGGGTCCAGGTCACCTGCCGGAACATGGGGCCCAGGTGTATGGACGGGTCCTTGGCGTCGTGGACCTTCATTCCCAGGTTCGACTGACAGATCCTAAAGTTGTTGGTGATGGCCGAGGTGGTCATCCATATGTCGATGCCGAAGCGGGCCACATCCGTGCTCCAGACCGCCTGGTCAGCATAGAACCTGGCCACCTCGCGGGAAAAGGCGAAATCACCCCCGATGGGCTGGCGGATCCGTTTGCCGTAGAGGGTGCGGGTGAGATTGTAGACGATGTTGTTGGTGATGGTGCCATCATATTTGTGCCGCATGTAGACCGGGGCCACGAACTGGTAATCGCGCTTCAATACCGGCTCCAGGAGGTATTGTATCCAGTCCGAGGTGATGCTCCGGATATCAGAGTCCACCACGGCGCACACCTTGACATTCAGCCGGTTGGCCGCCTCGAACACGGAGCGCAGCGCTGTGCCCTTGCCTCCCGGACCCCGGTAGATGGAGATGAGCTTCTCCTGCCAGGGCTTGATCTGAAACTCCTTTGCAGACTCCCGCGAATCATCGGTCGATCCGCCGTCCGCGATAAAGATCACGCTGCGGCTGTCTCGGTAGTGCTTGTCAAGGCCATGGGACACCATCTGAATGACATGTGCGATGGTGGCCTCGTTGTTATAGCAGGGAATACCGATCAGGATGTCCGCCGATTCGATCTCCTCGATTCTTTTTGCCGTATAGCCCCGAAGAGCCGTATTGTAATTGACCATCCGCGCCTCTCCTTTTATCTATTCCTGCCCCGAACATTTGTTACACCAGGGCATTTCCCAGAGCATATACAGAGGCACGAGAGAGTCAACAGGGAATTGGCCTCCTCGGTTCTTACGCGGCGGCCTCCTTCCCCCGATTCGCCAGCGGGACATACGAGCTCTCAGCCGCGATGGACGATGCATAGGCGGGCCGCATGATCCTGTTCTGGATGATCTGCTCGATCCGGTGGGCCGACCATCCCACTACCCGGGACATGGCGAATATCGGAGTGTAGAGTTCCATGGGGATGCCCAGGAGCTTGTAAATAAAGCCGGAGTAAAAGTCCACGTTGACGCAGATGTCCAACTTTCCGCGCTCGCGGAAGATCTCCTGTGCGGTGTCCTCCACCAGATTGTAGAGCGCATACTCATGACTCATGTTCTTCATCCGGGCAAGCTCCCACGCCTTTTCCTTGAGAAGCACTGCACGGGGATCGGAAACCGTGTACACCGCATGCCCCATCCCATAGATCTTTCCCGACCGGTCATAAGCCTTGCCGTCGAGCATGCGCTGCAGATATGTCTTGACCTCGTCCCTGTCTTCCCAGTCTCCCACCTGTTTTTTGATGCCCTTCATCATCCTCATGACCGATTCGTTCGCCCCGCCGTGGAGATGCCCGCTCAGCGATGCAATGCCGGAGCAAATGGCCATGTAGGCGTTCGCACCGCTCGAAGAGACGGCCCGGACCGTGAAGGTTGAATTGTTTCCGCCTCCATGCTCGGCATGGAGGATCAGGCACAGGTCGAAGAGCTCGGCCTCGAACCGGGAAGGTCGTTTTCCTTTAAGCATGTAGAGAAAGTTCTCGGCCGCCGAGAGGGCGGGATCGGGCCTGATGATGCTCAGGGTGGAGCCGGTGCGGTACCGCATGACATGGTAATTGTAGGCCACGATGGTCGGGAATTTTGCGATGAGGTTGATACACCGGTTGGTCTCGTGCTTAAGGTCGGTTGACTCCGGGTTGCTGTCGCACCGGCTCAGATGGGAGACCACTGAGTGCAGGGCATACATTTGATTCTCGTTTTCGCCATCCTGCATGAGTATGCCGCGCTCGAGCTTGGTGAGCGTTCTTCTTTTGGCAAGGGTCGAGCTGAACCGGGTCAGATCCTCTGCTGCCGGCAGTTCGCCGGTCAGGAGCAGGTAGGATACCTCATCAAATCCGAAGCGGCCCTCACGGTAAATGCCCTCGGTGAGGTCGCATACATCATATCCGCAGTAGAGCAGCCTTCCCTCGACCGATTTTACCTTATAACCTTTTCCATCCGGGGTCAGGACCTTCTCATAACCAACCACCAGCCCTTTGGAGGTGATTCCCACCACCACCCCGGTGCCGTCGGCATTGCGCAGCCCGGGTTTTATGTCCTTTTCCCGTATCAGATCCGGTGAAACCTGATCATGGTACTTCGCAAGTTCGTCGATCTTCAGCAAGATTTCTTCCATAAAAACTCCTCCTGTTCCGCTCGTTTTCTCTTGTCAGAAAAGATCTGCAGCATGGACCCCGCGAGCCGGAAAGGACCGTCACAGGGACAGACTGAACAATTCATATATAATTTTGTTTAAGATGTATCAAGTTATCATTTAATTATTTGAATGCATCAAAACCGCTGCGCAAGGATGCGTACTGCTCATGGCGATAAGGGTCGCCTCCCGGGGCGGGCCTCTATGGGATGCGGCAAGGAAATTACCGGTGAATGCTGAAACAATACCTCACGTCGAGGGTAAAATACGCCTGCCTGCTGATGATCTTCTCGTCCGTGGTCCAGAATGCGTTGTCCCAGCTTGTCACCCCGTTGGTTCCGGCGTATATGGCATTGTCCTGCTCGCCCGAGGTGCGCAGGTAGAGATAGTCCAGGAGGACGCCCACACTCCAGTGCGGGGTGATGGCGTACCGGAGGTTCGCCCTGGCCTTCAGGGCATTGCCGGTGCATTTGCCTTCTGCATGGATAGGTCCCGGCCGCCTGGCCAGATGCACGTCCTCGTCACGGGCCCTCACATAGGGTGAATACCCGGCGCTGAACGACATGCCCATGTTCCCGGTGTCTCCTTCCAGGGTGAACTCGGCATAGGGGATGGAGTAGCTCACGTCATAGGCGAGCCCTGCGGTTCCGTTACCTATCACGCTGTATCCGGGAATTCCCGAGGGGGACCACTGCCGGATCAGCGCGCACTCGTACTCGAACGACCGGCTCTCGTATCCCACTCCGAAATATCCACGGACAATCCCCTGGATGGGACCTTCGAACGTATCGCGGTACGGGCTGGAGAAAAGCTCGTAGGCGACCTTGGCCTCCCAGAACAGGACATCGACCGTGGATTCGCTCTTTGATTCGACATCCAGGGCATACCGCGAGTGGGTGTTGTCGGTTATCTCCCACACATACCAGCCCGGGCCTCCATCGCCGTCATTGTCCCAGAACGGCATGCCCCAGTCGGAATCCCGCGTGTTGCCGGCGCGATCGCGGATATTGATCCGGGCTCCACCCGAGAGGGTCCACCTGTTTACCGTGACCCGGGCATCGAGCGTTGCAATGGGCACGCCCAGGAGAAACTCGAGCCGGCTGATGGGAAAATACGGATCCCTGCCCCACGGATCGAGCTCAGCCGGCACATTCCCGATCTCATAGGTGTTATCGCCCGTGAGATATCCTGCTCCGGGGCTGACCTCGAATTCCACCCGGGCGTGGGCGAGGGAAACCATCAGGAGCATCAGGACGAAAGCAAGCAGTATCCGGCAGACCTTCATGTGTACATTTCCTGGGTCGATATATTCGCGGATATCGGTTTTGCGGCGTGTTCCCTTGAATGCTCCCCGGTCGGAATCGTACGGGAATGCCTCAGAAGGTATATCCGACGGAAAAATGCCACCGGTCGGGATCCTCCAAAGGCCCCGGATCGATCTTTCGGCCGTAGAGCAGGCCCATGGGGCCGATGGGAGTGATATATCGGAGCCCTGCACCATAGGAAAACCGGGTGTTGTCCGTGACCGGCTCGACAAAGGTTCTGCGCACCGAGCCGGCATCAAAGAACACGGCAAGCTCCAGGTTGTATTGCAGGTGGAACCTCGCCTCCACGGAACCTGCCAGCGATATCCGGCCGCCCACCGGATCGCCGTTGGAGTCGATCAGGAGCCTATTTTCGTCATAGCCCCTGACGTCCAGCGTGCCCCCGAGAAAAAAGAGCTGGTCCTCGGAGACTACATTGCTTCTGCCGTACGATGCAATATAGCCTGCCCTGCCAAGCAGGGCCAGGGTGATGTTTTTGGAGGGACTCACATATGTCCTCGCATTGAGGGTGCACCGGATAAAGTCGTCCAGGTCTTCCTGCAGACCATTGGACACATCAACTGAAAGTGTGGAGAACAGCCCCCTGGTGGGACGCGTGAACGAATCCCGCGAGTCATAGGTGAGAGCGGGTGTGATCACGAATACATTCCTGGGATCGAAGAGCTCCTCGTCCTCTTCCGGGATCTGCTCTTCGATTTCCTCCGGGGCCAGGTTCTCGCTGGAAAGCTCTCTGAGCTCATACCTGAGGTTGAGCGAGGCAAAAAGCCTCTCGCTCAAGGGGGTGATAAAGCCCAGTGTTGAGCCGAAAGTTTCCACCTTGAATTCCTGGTTGAAGGGTTCCAGCTGTTCATAGAAGAGGTTGAACACGCTCGTTATCCGGGTGCCGAATATTCTGGGCGCCCGCAGGCCCAGCTCGTAGCGCTCTCCGGTCTGGCTCACCTCGGCCTGGGTCCACAGCTCCTTGTTCAGACCAAAGAGATTACGGTCTCCGGCACGGGCGCTGCCGTAAAAACCCAGATTGCTCTCGTACCCCAGCGATGTCTGAACATAGTAGGGCATCCTCTCCTCAAGATTGGTCAACATGATCACTTCATCGCGCATTTCGCGCAAGCCAAAGGTCCTGAACTGCACAGACCGGAAGATATCCATGCGCCGGATCTCGTTCTGGCCTTCGATCATTTCTGTCAAGGAAAACGGGTCCCCCGGCTCCATGCCGAGCTCCCGGTCAAGGATGCCTTCGCTGGTCTTGAAGTTGCCGAAAAAGTAGGTCCTGCCCATACGCACCAGAGGTCCCTCGTTCACGATGAACCTCACCGACGCACGGGTGCCGTCCCTGCTGCGGGCCGCGACCCCTTTCACGCTCACGTGCGGGTAGCCCTGCTCGGAGATCTCCGCGGCCAGGGCGGCCTCGTCTCGCTGGATGGCGTAGGGCCTGAGCGGTTTTTCAGGCGCGGTCATGACAATGGACCGGGCCCTCGCCTCGGAAATGACGCTCAGTCCCTCGAAATTCACCGACGAGACAAGGGTCTGCGGACCTTCGGTAATGGCGACAACAATGTCCACTGTTCCATCGGCCTCATGGGGAACAACCTCGCTCCCCACCTCCACCTGTCCAAATCCCTCCTGCAGATAGAGGGTCCTGACTGCCCGGATATCCTGTTCGAGAACATCCGGCACATACAGGGCCTTGCCGATGATCGGTATCTTCGGATCATCGATCTCCATCTGCCTCAGGAGCACTTCTTCGCCAAAGGCAGTGTTCCCGGTGAACCGGACCGAGCCCACGACCATCTGCTGTCCTTCTTCGATGACGAGGGTGACGATCTTCCTCGCGTTTTGGCCTGTACCCTCATCTTGCTCCTCCACCGTGATCCGTGTGTCCGGGTATCCATTGCTGCGGTAGAGCTCCCGGATGTTCCTGATGCTCTTCCTGATCCCGCTGCCCCGTATATTGCCCTCTTCAAAGAGAGCGAGCCTGTTTCTCAGAGTGCGGTCCCAGAACTCGCGGCTCCCCACAAAGCGGATCTCATACCTGGGTCCTTCTTCCACAAGAACCGTCACATCCACACTCCCGGTCCGAGGCTCTTTCTCCATGGCATAGACGGCCTCTGCATCGGCGTACCCTCTTCTCCAGTAGTACGAGGCGAGGTTTTGGACACTTTCTTCTACTGCGTCATCCAGGAGCCGGCCCGCAGTGCCGGGATAAAGCGAGTCCCACCAGAACCCGAGCCGGGTCTTGAGCCACGTCCCGGAGAAGGTGCGGTTTCCCCGGATCCTCAGCGAATCGAGCGTGTAATAAGGCCCATTGTCGATCACCACCTCAAGTCTCACTGATCCGTCCGGAGCCTCGCCTCGGGCCCTTACCTTCACCTGCGGGTCCATGAACCCCTGAGTGAGAACAAACTGGCGGATGAGCTGCTCCTGCTCCGCAGGCAGGCCCTCCTGCAGGGGATCGCCTACATACACGGTCATGGCGTTGACGATTTCCTGCCGGAACAGAGGGTATTCTCCCTTGATGTCGATCTCCCGGATAAGGAGATACGGTTTGAGGTGGAAGACCACGGCCACGCCCTGGGGAGTCACAAGCGTCTCGGACGAGATCTCCTGGAACCTGCCGCTCATGTTCAGCACCGATTTCGCCCGCGTCAGGAGTGTTTCCGTGAGCTCCTGTCCCACCTGGAGGTCTGCGAGGTCGCGTGCCAGGGCAACGAGGTCTTTTTTCTCCCCCGGATATTCGTAGAGGTCGATGCGCACCTCGGCGATCGTGCCGATCACGGACTCCGCGGGGCTGGATTCCTGTGCTGCGGGCCCGGCCGTGAATACGGCGGCAGCCAGTATGACAAAAAGCATTGCCCAAAGGCATTTCATGCGCATAGAAAACGCCCGCCCCCTACCGGAACTCGACCCTGAACCGGAAATCAGCGCCGAACACCCCCTTGCTGTCCTGAAAACCATTGAACATGAGGTTCTCAAGCAGCTTGTACTCCGCAATGGTGGTCCTGGTCATCTCGCTCCCGGCAGTCTCCAGCGAATACTTCACGGTGAGCCGGCGTGTGAGCTCCTCACCCACAGTGATCCTGATGTCGTCCGCGGTCTCCCCTTCGGGGGAGACCGTCTCCAGCTCAAGGATGTCGAGCCCTGTGGTCTCCCGGAGCTCTTCTCCGTAGGTGCCGGCCAGAAGCTCTGCCAGCATGCCGGCAGGGCTCCTGGGAATCGCTCCCGCGCCGGTGAGCTCGTCCGGGGTTCTGCCCGTTGCCAGCAGGGTGAGGATAACGGCATCCTCTGCCGGTGGATCGGATGCCAGGCCGATGTTCAGATTGTCCATGGGCCCTGAAACGGAGAGGAAGACCATCCAGTCGCGGATCTTGCCCTCGGCCTTGAGATCGACCACGGCCCTGGTCCGGTAGGGATCAATGAATTCCACCATCCCTTGGGTGACCTCGAAGGTCCTCCTCTGGTAGGTGACCGTGCCCTCGATTACCGAGACCTGGCCCGTGACGACCGGGGTGTTCAGGGTGCCTGTCACGTGCAGGTCAGGGCTCAAGGTGAGCTCGGCCAGGTTGTTCTCGATCAGAACAGGACCCCGCCTGACGATGGAAATGTCGAGATCCGCGTTGCGCAGATAGGGCAGGTCGACGGGCTCACGGCTGATCTGCACCTCCCGGCCTCCGCCGAAAATCCTCTGACCCACCTCGGCCACGATGTTCAGTTGCAGATCCTGATAATAAAGGGCCTCCAGCATGGCCACGTTCGCCTGCAGCAGGCTGTTGTCGGGCATGCCGGTAAGGCTCGCCTCGCCTTCGAGCAGGAGGTCCGCAGTGTCGGGAACCACAAGGGGCAGCAACCTCATCCGGGCGGTCATATTCATCCGGCCGGGCTTCAGGTCCTCCAGATCCACCCGGCCCCGGACCTCGAAATAGCCGTCGTCGAGCCTACCGGCCAGGTCCTCTACCAGAATTCTCTCCCTGCTGATTTGCAGGTGACCGCTCACCTCATGGATGAGCTGGTTGTTGTAGGGCACGGAATACCTGACATTCTCGAGAAATATATCTCCCTCCACCCGGGGAGACCGGAAGCGTCCCGCGGCTTCCACCTTGAAACGGGCCATGCCGTTGAGGTCTGCCAGCTCCGGGTCGAACAGCCCCATAACCTCAAGCGGGATCATGCCCGCGGCATAAAAGGCAAGTTCTCCCTGCAAAGCGGCATCAGATCTGATCAGCATGCTGCCCTGGCCCGGCAGGTCGATGAAAGTCTCCGGTATGACGAGACTCCCCTGCCGGTACTCGGCGGTCAGCGATCGGGCGCTCAAGAGGATCCGCTCTCTGAAACCCAGGTATGCCCGGGCCACGTGCAGTGACACCTCCAGGTCGGCCATGTTCCAGATATCGCCCTTGATCTCCACACTCCCGCTCATGACCCCCCTGAGCTCGGGTCTGCCTGCGATTGCGAGATAGGGCGCCAGTTCGGCATCCTCGAACAAGGCCTCCAGATCAATGACTTTTGTCTGAAGATCATAGGTTCCGTCAAAGGAGAAGTCGCTGTGCCCCGTGACGCTCACCACCTGTTCCTCAAGCGTGAGACTGATCAGAATATCCTTAAGGATCTGCCCTCTGACAGACGGATTCACGATCTGCAAGGTTCCCTGAAGCCCGGGATTCTCCAGGGTGCCGCTTCCCGAGATATCGAACACCAGTCTCCCGCCGGTGACCTGGCTCTCCTGAAAGGCTGCAAGCGAGCCGAGCATGATGCCTTTGGTGGAGAGAGAAACTTCGTATTGCCTTGGCTCGTTCAAATCCAGGCTCCCCGAGCCGGTAACAGTCTGGCCCTCGGCCACCACTGCGGTCAGAGACCTGATCAGCACCTGTCTGCCCCGGAGATCTCCCGAGGCGCTCAGCCCTTCGACCTCCTGCCCGGCCAGCGTGATCCCGGTCCCGCTCACCCAGAAGGTTCCCCGGGGCTCCCTGAGGCTCCCCGTGATCCTTGCATCATACCTAAGCGTGCCTTGGGCCAGGGAGGTAAACTCCTGCAGGTCGATCTGCTCTCCTACGATCTCGAATTTGAGCCTGGGATTGAACTGCACGCTCTGGACCGGGGACATCTCCCCTGTTTGGGACCCTGATTCCTCCTGTTCCTTGCCGCCACCGGCAGGCAGGCGCGTGTGGTCGGTCTCGTCGGATACGAGGCGGACAGCCGGTGTTCCGGTCTCGCCTGCCGAGTGATGGAACGCGGCCGAAGCATGGTGCTGCACATGTGGGGGGTTCCCTGGAGCAGACCGGGGCAACAGCGTCGTGACACCTTGGTCGGTGAGATCGCCCTGTATACGGATATTTCCCAGGTTGACACCTTGGAAGGTCACCCCCTTTCCTGCGAGATCGACGCGCACCGAAGGCCCGGCCAGCCTTCCGCTCACGCTCACCTCGCCGTCGAGGGTGCCTCCCATTCCCTCCTGCGTGATCATCCGGTCGATCCTGGCTGAGTCCAGACGAATATCCAGGCTGACGGGCATCTCCGGGTCAGGGGTCAGGCCATCCCGAAAAATCCTGACTCCTCCCTGCACGGCAAGGGACCTGCCCGCTCTGTTCATGGACAGTCCGGTGAGATTCAACACGCCGTGAGCATCGAGCCCGAGATCGGCCGATACGTCCCCCACCCGGTAGTCCTGCCACTGGAGACCCTTTCCCTTCAGCATACCGGATGCCACCGGGTTGCCCAGGGTGCCCGAGATGTCGGCCCGGGCCGAGAGCGATCCCTTTGCCTGCATATCCAGAGACCCGACAATACCCTCCACCTGGCGGACATCGAGATTCACCGCGGCCTGGATCGCGTCCGTGTCAAGGTTCAGCCGGCCCCGGATGTCTGCATCCACGGCCTTGGCGAGGCCGCCGGTGACGGTATAGGTGAGGACCGGATAATCGAGCCTGGCCTCTCCTCTGATATCTATCTGGCCCAGGGGCACCGGAAACTCCGGCAGGACGCCCTTCATATGGAGCACAAAGTCGGAACTCGCGGTGATATCCGGGAGGCGAACCCCCTTTCCGGCAATCTTCAGCTTGCCGGATATGCTGTCGGGGTATGCTGCGGTATCGGCTATAAACCGGCCGGGATCGAGCTCTGTGATCGTTGAGACCAGGTCGTAGGAAACAGCGTCGAGATCAGGACCGCTCTCGATCAACCCCTGGGGAAAGGCCTCCCGGAGATCAATCTTCCCGCTGGCTGCTGCCGTGCCGGCAGCAATCCGGAGAACCGACTCCCTCAGCTCCACGATCCGGTCGCCAAGGGATATCTCCACCCGGAGACCGTCGAGCTGTATGCCTGCGACAGTTCCTCCCTCAAACTCCAGAGAGGCCTTGGCCTGAGGATTTTCCAGGGCGCCTTTGGCCTCAACCCTTCCGGATACCTTTCCGGTATATTGTCTCTGAGGGTCCAGCAGAGACATGAGGCCCGAAAGCTCCCCGCTGTATTCCAGCACCATATCCACCTTGGGTTTGATAAGAACATCCGAGGCGTCTCCTTGGACGGATACCCGAAAGCCGCTGTGAAAGGCCTCTACAAACAGGTCGTTGATGCTGCCCTGTTCGTACTCGCCATGGATCTTCATTCGGGTGAGCTCCAGGGTTTGGCCCTCCATCTGCAGGAATGCTTGCGTCGCAGAGCCGGTTATGCCTGCGGCAATGCCTGACAGGTCGAGCGAGGCCTGCGCGTCCACGCCTTCCAGGCGCACCAAGGTGCTGCCGGACTCATCGGCGTAACAGAGCAGGCCGTCTTCGACAAAGAGATCCTCGATGATAACAGCAAGCCCTTCATCGGTTTGGTCATGCCCGCCTGGCTCCTGGGCCGGTGATTCCTCCACAAAGGCCTGCACCAGGTTGAGTTGTGATCCTTTGCCGGTCACGGCGAGCCTGATATCCGGGCCTTTGAGCGAGATCACATTGAATACGAGCCGGTTGTCCAGCAGCGAGAAGATGTCGATCTCCACCTGAAGACTCCTGCTCGTGAGCACGACATCACCGTGAGGCCCCAGAAGTGCTGCACCCGTGAAGCCCACCGATTGCCCCAGAAGAGAGACGGAAATGTCTTCTGCCTGTATCCGGCCGGGAATGAGCGAATTTACCGTGCCCAAGACCAGCTCGCCTCCCCGGTCGGTCTTGAGGTAGAGGTGCAGGCCCGCTGCCGAAAAGATGAGGAGCAGCAGGATCAGGAGGATCAGGGCGGCAAAGATCCGTAACACCATTTTCATGCCGGGTTTCTTCCTCTTGGTTCACTTGCTGTCTATCATGAATAATAGCTGTATCTTTCCATTCCTACACTCTGCACCACATCTCATCCCAGTGCAGACATCCACCCTCTGCCGATAATGAACGCGATATACAATATCAGGAGCATGGCCCCTTCGGCACGGGTTATGGTGCGCCGGCCGCTGGCTGCAATGGGCAGGAGCACGAGCGAGAGGCAGGCCGCAAACATAAGATCCAGGAGCCCCTGGGGAGGGATGGGCACGGGCCTGATCCAGGCGGTTATCCCCATGATGAAGAGCAGGTTGAAGATGTTCGACCCCACCACATTGCCGATGGCCAGGTCGCTCTGGGACCTCGCAGCCGCCATGACGGTGGTCGCGAGCTCGGGCAGGCTGGTGCCCACGGCCACGAGGAAGAGCCCGATAAAGGCCTCGGTGACATGCAGGGCCCGGGCAACCCCAGTGGCGGAGCTCACGGTGAGTCTTCCCGCGAGCACGAGCAGGACAAGTCCGGATATCGTCATGACAAGGGGAACCCACAACCTGCGGTTTTCTTTGACCCATGCGGTCTCAGGCGACTCATGGAGAGGGGGATCGGATCTTCTGTTTCTGAGGACGTCCGCGATATTGTAGAACATGAACACACAGAAGAAGAGCAGGAACATGAGCGCATCCGAGCGGTCGAACACTCCGGGTTCCGAGCGCAGCACATGGTCGAAGCCCATGACGAGTGCTGCGACCGTGGCCAGGAGCATCATGGGGATCTCGCGCACGATTACCGCACTGTGGACCTTGATGGGCTTGAGCAGTGCTGCAATACCGAGAATGAGCCCTATGTTGGCAATATTGGAGCCGATTATGTTGCCGAAAGACAGGTCGGTGCTTCCCTTGAGCGCGGCCGCCACATTGACCGCCAGCTCAGGCGAGCTGGTGCCGAAGGCAACGATGGTGAGTCCGATGATCAGAGGGGATATCCCGAGGATGCCGGCCAGCGACGACGCCCCCCTCACCAGGAGGTCTCCCCCTGCGATCAGAAGCGCTATGCCGATGAACAGCAGCAGGGCGTCAATCATAAAGAACTCTCCTGTGTCGATATGCGCTCACCCCGGGCCGCCGGGCCTGTTTTCCTGATCTGCTGCATCCATGCGCGGGTTTCACAGCCACTTCTTTTTCCTGAAGAACACGAGCAGGCACACCCCCATGCCGACCATGACTATCCACAGGACAGGATAGGCCCACCGCCAGTGGAGTTCGGGCATGTAGTCGAAGTTCATCCCGTACACCCCCACCAGAAAGGTGAGCGGGATGAACAGGGAGGCGAACACGGTGAGCACTTTCATGACCTCGTTCATCCGGTTGCTCATGCTGGAGAGATAGATGTCCATCATCCCGGAGAGCACGTCCCGAAGGGTCTCGATGTTATCCATGATCTGGATGGTGTGATCGTAGACATCGCGGAAGTAGACACCGGTCTCGTGCTTCACCAGATCAGACTCGCCCCGCTCCAGGTAGCTGAGGATATCCCGCAGGGGAAAGATGAACTTGTGCAGGAAGAGGTTTTCGCTCTTCAGGCGGTGTATGACATGGATCGTATCCTTCTCGGGTCTGTTCAGAAGCAGGTCTTCAGTATCGTCCACCTGCTCTCCGATGGATTCGATGAGCGCAAAATAATTGTCCACGACAGCATCCATGAGCCGGTAGGCCAGGTAATCCGCACCCTTTTTTCTCAAACTGCCGGCAGCGGAGATGATCCGTTGCCGGATGGAATCGAACATGTCTCCTTCCCTCTCCTGAAAAGAGATGACATATCGCTCGGAGAAAATCAGGCTCACATGCTCCGAGACGATCTTCCGGCCATCGTAGCGGTCTTCAGAGAGCATCTTGAACACTATAAAGACATAGGATTCGAAGTCCTCTATCTTCGGCCTGCTCGCGGTATTCACGATATCTTCGAGAAAAAGGGGATGGAACCCGAAGTGTGCGCCGAGCTGTTCGATGAGCCGGATGTCATGGAGCCCGTCGATGCTGATCCAGCTCACGCTTGGCGTATCACGAAAGCGGAAGACCTCCCGGATGTCGTGGATCTCATGTTCAGTGGCCTGGTCCCTGTCGTAGTCCAGGACCCTGACCCGAACCCTCCCCGGCTTCCGCTCGCCGATATGGACGGCGGTGCCGGGCGGCAGACCGGCCTTATCTGATACTTTCTTCACATAGCGCGTCATGGGCAATCTCCCTCTTATCCCATTATAATACAGACGAACATGATGCAACATCAATGGGTTGTCAAAGGGATTTGCCCGTAAAGGGCGTCCGCTGCAGGGAAAAAGATGCGAAAGGAGGAGAGGTGATCAGACCCAGAATATGTTCTTGTGACCCTGATTTTTCTTTTCTTCGTATATCTTCTCGGCTTCCTGTCTGCTGAGGATTTTGTCCGGAGAGCTCAGGATCAGGTAGCAGCCGCATTCCGGATTGGGGCACCCTGCCCGAACCCACTTG
This sequence comes from Deltaproteobacteria bacterium, assembly GCA_023230665.1. Taxonomy (GTDB): domain Bacteria; phylum Desulfobacterota; class Desulfomonilia; order UBA1062; family UBA1062; genus Phosphitivorax. The sequence goes on along the minus strand of JALNWY010000034.1, from coordinate 4,284 downwards.
AAAACCCGTGCCGCCCGTTCTACAACAGGTTTGATATCTGACCAGAAGATCTCGCTCTTGCACCCTTCGCACTCAAAGAAGTAAACTATGCCGGTACCTTGTGTTTCTTTTCCATGTTCCATGAAGGCATTCCCCTTTTCCAGAATTACGCATGATTCATAGTGCATCTTTAAAGAAAGATCGGTTTAAGGTCAATGGGTATTGCCTCGGGTTATCCCGGTCTGATCGGGTCTATAAGGCTCCCTGCAGCAGGCACCGGGAGACCGGGCCATGGAATCACACTCTCTCATGAGGCCCTAGCCCGGTTTTTCCGGCATGAAGGCCGGACTGCTTTATGTCTGCCAGAAGATATTCCCTATGTCGTTGTTGGTGAGCTTGATATACGCCCGCCTCGCCTTGTCCATGGAGTTGAACAGAGTTTCGGGAAACAGCGACACGGTACGGTTACAGTGCGGGTTGGGGCACCGCCCACGGTACTTGAGAGGACTGGCGAAACCATCGAACCGGGCGAAAAACTTTGTCTGGCAGCCCTGATGGTCAAACAAAGCGACCTGTTTTATTCTTTTCATCTTCCGCCTCCTGTCATCGATGCTGAACCCGGCAACAGGACTCCGGCCATCCCGGCAGCGGGCATACTGCGGCATGGGAAAACAGACCTGCAGTCCGGATCAATCCTAGCCGTGTCGGGTTCGGTTGAACGATCATTGTCTGTTTTATGTTCAATAGTAATACCCGGGACTGTTTAGTCAAGGCGGGCAGCAATATTTTCAGGGATTTATCTTATGGAAGAAAACTGTTCATCCCTGGTCTCGAAGTTTCCGGTCTCTTCGCACCAGCAGAGTGCCTCCTGCTCGGTGAGGGGCCGAATCACGGAGCCGCCATACCATGTTTCAGCATGACGGGAAGAATAATGCCCGGAGAACAAGCCCCCTTCGGAGAGGATGAAGTAATTGCCTTTTGCCGTCTTGTACAGGGTTTCGACCTCCCGCCCGAACATTCCATACCCTTGTCCTGGCGTCCATTGCGCCAGCATCTCGGATGTGCGGGGACTGTACTCGTGCTCGTCATATTCAGGGGAAAAAGGCCATTTCATCAATATCCTATTCTGCCATATCCGGACCCGGGATACAATGGCGTTCTCTTGAAGCATGCTGCTGCCGCGCTTCAGGAAAATGTCAGGATTGCCTCAGGGATCGATCGGCCCGGCAAGGCAATGGCAGGGGCATTGTCTCTGGCTTGAACAGGCGGTGCATTTCCGCGGTCATCGTGCCCGCGGGGTAACCGGTTTGCGGGAAGAGCGGGTGAGTAGCGGGAAATCAGGGCCGGGATGATGCCCTGTTTGAGAGCGAGCAGCCCTTTATTCCACCCGCAGGCAGATCATGGTGTAGTTCTTTCTGGGTCCTATCGTGGGGTGGAGAAACTGCAGCCCTGCTTCTTCGGGTGTGAATCCTGCCTGCTCGCAGATGTTTTTCGCGTTTTCGCGGGCACGGAAAATAACCCAGTAGAGCTCTTCCTGGAGATCGATTAAAGATTTATCAGCTATGTCCCTCAAGTGCATGTCCTGATCCATCTTACCGACCTTTTTTTTCATACCGTTCATCACTCCTGTTATTTGGCCTGAGCTATCATTTCATCGATATTGTGGCCGTTGAACTTGCCGCTTTTGACAAACTCATTCATCTTTTCGATGTCGGCACCATCATCTATCGCCGCATTGATTCTGTTGATTTTTCTCTTGAGGTGATCGAGTCTTCCCGCCTTTGCCACCCTGGACATCAGGTGAACGATTTCCTTATCCTTCCACCATGTAAAATCTTTCATTTGTTCTCTCACGGTTCTGTTTCCTCCGTTATATAGAGTGTTTCCATGTATTCCCTCTTTCGGTAATTCGATAATAAATGTATAAAGTCATTGTTTATATAATATATTATGAGGTGTATTGAACATCTCAATACCTTGATTACAAATATGTGTAATTAACTAATAAATTATTGCAGTTATAAATGATTCTATTTTAGATCCGCGCTGTTCCTTCATGATGAAACCACCTGAATTTCCCTGAAATGATTGATGAGAGCCATTGATAGATTTCACCCTGCTTTTGGAAAAACGATCTCGCTGGACAGCGGAGGCTGCGATATTATTCTTATTGATAACCTGTTGACTTAATATGTTCTTTCAGCTGAATGGATGGCCGGGATCATTGATTAATAACGTGATTAATCTACTAGTAATACTATGAAGAAACAGGAACGCTCTCAGTACACAATGAGACTCGATAGTAACCTGATGAAAAAAGTAAAAATCTTGGCAATCGAGGAAGGAAAAAAGACCAACAATGTCATTGAAGAGGCCCTCAATGATCTGCTGAGAAAATACGATATCAGCCCATCCAGGGGTGAAGAGAGCTCCTGACTCCCTGGATGAGCTGATGGAATAACCCGCTGCTATCCGTCTCTTTGCCGGACCCCTGCAGGATGAATACCGGCACACGCGACTGTGTCGATCGACCGGGTATGGTCTCTGGCGACACCGCCGCAGAGGCTATTCATACGTCCTTTGAAGGGATATGAGCCAATGACCGCAGGCAGGCTATTGCTGCTCGTCCACCACGTCGTAGTTGCCGGTCTGTTCGCACCATGCGTATGCGTCGTTTTGTGAGACAGGCTGGATATTGGAACCACCATACCAGATCTCAGAGCCCGGGAAGGCATGAAACCGGGAGAAAAGGCCTCCTTCCAGGAGGATAAAGTAGTTTCCGTTCTCGGTCCTGTAAAGGGTCTCGACCTCATGGAGAAAACCGCCCGGGTTTTCTCCCGGACTCCAGTCAGCCAGCTTTTCGGAAACCGCAGGGTCATATTCGTTGGCATCAAAGGGAAGCTCGATCATTTCTATACCCCCTTGCTGATGACTGCCGCAGAATCATGCAGAAAAAACAATGATCAGGGGATGAGGTCCGAAAAAATACATCCAGGCATGATCAGAGGACATCCTTTTCGGGAGGCGCCTCTGGGTATCCAGGGCAGCACGATTGAGCTTCTGTTTTTTGTATGAAGACTATTATAGGGATCGCCATGGCAGCTTCAAATAACCACGCGCAGGATTGTCCGGAGGGAAAAGCCGCTCCGGGCTCATTCTCCCCGGTGCGCGTAAAAAAGCTCTGACACGTTCAGGGGCCTCGCTGTGTTGCCCTGCCCTTGTTCATCTATTCTCCGGATCCCGCGATCCTGATAAATTTATTTTTGTGAACAAGGGCAGCCATGCCGGGGCATCGCAATCATGCCCCCAGGGTCGGCGGCGTGCCGGCACACTCGCTTTTTGTCTTGTACCCACTATATATTGTTTCTATGGAATATAATCATGGTGTCTTGCCAGAGAAAAAGGCCCCCGCGGCCGGGATCAGGGCGTTCTCCCATGTCGAGGTCGGATCGTTTCGCAGAAGTCACCGGCTGTACCTCAAGGAAACCGGTGATTGTCTCGCAACCTTCATGAATCCGGAAGGGGCCCTCCTGACGCTTCCGACAGCGGATCGTGGGCTGAAATGGGTGCGGAGTAACGGGAGAAAGAACCCCCCCGGACAAGACCTTCTGACGGGTTAAAGCTCATGGACAAGTCGACCAGAGGGAAACCAGTAGTTTCATATGATCCGGTGGGGCGCAAAGACCCCTGCAGGTGCGATACTGATTTCGAGTATATCGAATTCGTTGAGACAGACGGGAAACACTCTCTCAGGCTTAGGCCCACAGGAGAGATCATCGGATCGTTCATCAATCACTGGGAAGCCCTGCGGGCTGCAGAAGCCGCAGATCGCGCGCTGAAGGCCCTCTTCGGCTCTCAGGAGCGCACAGGAGACGTGAGCCCCCTTCCCTCTCTGTCCGAAGCCAGAGCCGCACAGAAATTCAAACGGGCAAAATCGGGCCCAGGGATTTGAACCCTGCCCTTTTGGCCTGGTATGGCCTTGTCCTTCACGCATCACAGCACAGTCGAGAAACCACATGGTTTGATTCCTGTCCCGGCAAATAAAAACCACGTGTCTTTCTTGCCGCAGGTTTCGCTGCCAGAATGTCCCGGTTTTGCCGGTATGCGCCGGGAGATTTTGCCATTTTGGCACATGCCTGCCCGGGCAAAAGCGCCCCTGCTGCCAATCTGTCACCCCAACCTCCTCATGCCCCATAGCATATCCCGTAATATCAAATAGTTATATAACACACACCCCTGGCACAACTCTTGATATATACCCCTATAGATCATACACAAAGGAGGACAAAACAATGATGACTCTAT
>JALNWY010000033.1 GCA_023230665.1 Deltaproteobacteria bacterium | reverse complement strand
CGGCCCGGGCGATGCCTGAGGACCTGGATGACCGCGTGGACATCGGATTCGCCGTGGACTATGATCTCTGGATCATCAAGACCGCCTCAGGAGATATGCCCTGCGATTCATGATGGGCTTCTAAGACGGCTCTTCACAAGCGGATACGGTTGATGATGCCGGTGGTGGAGTGGCCTTCCCTGAACGCCAGGGAACGCACTTCGCCGCCGTATGACTTCACGATGTCCGCACCCACGATCCTGTCCGTGTCCCAGTCGCCCCCCTTGACGAGCATGTCTGGCTTAAGCGCCTTGATCAGCTCGTACGGCGTATCCTCTTCAAAGACGCACACGTAATCCACAGCCTCTAGGCCAGAGAGAACGGCCGCTCGGGAGGCCTCTCGGTTGACGGGGCGCTCCGGCCCCTTGAGCCTCCTGATCGAGGTGTCGGAATTGAGTCCCACCACCAGGACGTCGCCGAGGGTCCTCGCCTCTCTCAGATAGGACACATGACCCTCATGGAGGATGTCGAAACACCCGTTCGTGAAGACCACCTTCATGCCCCTGGCCCTTGCCGCGCCCAGACGCATGTGCAGAGCACCAATGCCCAGGACCTTCTCTCCGGACCCCAGGGCATGGGGCCAGGTCCCGCGGGCGAGCCGGGCCGTGTACCTCCCCAGCGCAAGGTAGGAGGGAAGCAGATCGGGGAAGCTCTCGCGCAGCGAGGATATGTGCGCCTCCACCGTACTCCAGTCACCCCTCTGGATGGGCCCGGTAAGCGCGGATTCGCCACAGACCTGAAGGTTGTTCACCGTGCTCCGGATGAGCGGGATCAGGTGCTCCATTCCGAGCCCCATGCCCTTTACCAGCTCAGAGGCCTGGGATGCGATGGCCACCAGGTAGTTGGACGCGATGACCGCGGCCGCATGGTAGAGAACCTTGTCGTCCCGCGCCATGGTGAGCATGTGCGAACCGAGGGACCCCGCCAGGTTTGACGCTGCCTCGCCTGCCCGGGGCGAGCCCTCGAAGGTAAAAACCGCATCGCGGATCGCCTCCTTGGCCTGCGAGGCATCGACGATCGCCTGCAGCGGGTGGAGGCTCCCGGTCTCTCCTCCGTACCTTGCCAGCGGCTCCAGGAGATCGGAGGTGTGCAGGCCGCTGAAGTGGCAGAAGACCAGACCCTTGCAGGATTCTCCCCATTTCTCGGCGATACGGCCGGCAACATGCGCGATGACGCTGTCCGGGACGGCAACCAGGACTACCTCGGCTCCGCGGGGATCGGACGGAACATCGGGATAGACCGGGACATCCTCCCGTTCTCCACCCGACGAGACCGCCCATACGGGGCGATGACCCGCCTGGGCCAGCAGGGAAAGCATGGCGCATCCGACTTTTCCCAGACCGATCACAGAGAAATTATACCCCATCCATGGCCCCTTGCTCTTTGAGCTTCCGGAACTTCTCCCAGTCCATAGTGAAGGAGAGCTCACTCATCGTGTTCTCGAGGATCTCCCGGTACTCTTTCTGGTCGAAATACCGGTGCAGCTTCCTCGAGATGGGGTACATCTGCTCCGAGGGCTTCCACCTGACCTGCTCGCCGGTCCTGGCGTCGAGCAGGCAGTCAAAGGTCACGGCAAACGACGCCTCGGCCAGCGGAACACCCTGAAGATCCCGCATGACAGACTCCAGGGTCCCTGCATCCACGGGCGAAAAAAATGAATATTTCCGGGAATAGATCTCTGAGTACATCCTGGAGTAGATCACTGCGGCATGGTAATACTCCGGGATATCGATGATCGCGTCCTTTTTCAGATCCCTGCCAAAAATATACAGAAGCTCCTGCATATTCTTGAGGCCTCCGAGCCCTGGATATTGCTGGCCGGGCAGCCTCGGCTTGTCTTTTGTAAAAGAGGCCCTGGGATCCTGCAGGGCGAGCCACTCGATCAGGAGCATGGAGAGCCCCTCCTGAAAATCGAACCCGGGAATAAAGCTCTTCTTCGGCCTGAAAATCCCCTCCCGCACGATCAGCTCCACAAGCCTGGTCTGGCGGTCGGGAAAATCGAGGGAATCCACGTAGAGCCGGGATGTGTAGTTGTCCTGTTTTGCCATGCGGATGCGCACGTTCTTGTATCCTCTCCGGTGGAGAATCTTCATCATTCCGATCTTCCTGAGCTTGCCCATGAGCCGCTTTTCGTCGTACAGGCCGAGAAACCTGTCCGAGGTGAACAGATCCTCCTGCCGCTTGGAGAGCGAGCTGTCCACAGCAAGGGTGATGTCCTCGAGATACCGGGGCTCCTTCTTGCCGGTATGAGGCCTCTGCTCTGTCACGATACCGTCCTCCCCACGCTTGCGAATACGACACGCTCCGCCCCGGCATGCCTCAATGCCCGCGAGACCTCGCGCGCCGTCCTGCCTGTAGTGATCACGTCGTCGACAACCACCACCGATTTCCCCTCCACCCCTGTCGCTGTGAACGCACGCTCAAGGTTCCTCTCTCTGTCGACCTTTGGCAATCCTACCTGGCTTGGAGTTTTTCTGGTTTTGTGCAGCACATCATATCTCACAACACCTCCAATATATCCAGACAATTCACGGGCGATCAGCATGGACTGGTTGTATCCTCTCTGCACCAGCCGCGACCAGTGCAGGGGAACAGCCGCGATCAGGTCGGGGCTTTCGCTGTCGGCGGCAAGGCCCTGGGCAACGAGCCCGGCCAGAAACTTGCTGAACACGGTGGCCCTGCGATACTTGAACTGATGGATAATGTCCTGGATCAACCCTTCATACACGCAGGCACTGACCATCCTGTCGAAAGGAGGCGGGCTGAGCATGCACTTAAGGCATACGCCCGGGGTCCCGACGGGCCGGCCGCATACCTCGCACAACGGCGCATCGAGCTGTCTTATCAGGGACCGGCACCGGACGCAGACACCCCGGGTCACCCGGTCCCGGCCCGAGCAGACCAGGCACCGCTTAGGCAGCAGTGTTTCCCACAGGGAGGAAATCATCATGCAAGTATACCACATGGGTATTACCCATCCAAGATCCGGGAATCGACTACCAGGAAATCCTGTCGCATTTTCCCCTAAAAAGATGACCATGAAACAGGTTCACGGCGCGTAAGGGGAGAAAACCTTCTGTCACGGCAAAGGAGGCCGGAGCTTCAGTAATACTTGTGATAATTATACTTTTTGTACTTGTATTTCTTTGCCGGGAGCTCGTCCACGGCATTGAGCACAGTGCCCAGGATCTTGTTTTTCGGCAGGCTCTCCAGCGCCATCCTGAAGTCCGATTCCCGGGTATAGCGGTACCTGGCGACCACGATGATGCCCTCCACCTGATCCGCGATGATCTTAGGGTCCACCGTGGCCTGGATGGGCGAGGTGTCGATGACGAGAAAGCGGTCCAAATATCTCTGTGCCAGCTCTTCGATGAGCTGACTCATTTTCTTGGACTCCAGCAGCTCCGAGGGGTTAGGCGGGGACTCTTTTGCCGCGGGCAGTATGGTGAGCTTGTCGATGGGAGTCTTGATCAGGCATTCCGCCACGTCCGCCGTTCCCTGGAGGATCTCTGCCACGCCCTTGGAGGGGGGATACTTGAAGAGATCATACATGGAGGGCTTTCTGAGATCGCATTCCACGAGCAGCACGTGCTGATCCTCGCCCTTGGCGATCGAGATGGCGAGGTTGGATGCGATCACGGTCTTGCCTTCTGACGGCAAGGCGCTCGTCACCATGAGGATGCGGGGGGGCGCCTTGTCAGGCATGTGGAAGAGATAGGTCCTGAGCTTCCTGATCTGCTCGGCCGTGTATGAATAGGGCATGTGGTACATGTAGAGATGGTCGTCGAGTCTGCCGGTGATCGCGGCCTCGTTCAGGCCCTCGATATCCTGCTTTTCCAGCAGTTTCCACAAATCCATGGTCTATTCCTCCGTGCTGACCTTGACGGGCTTGGCGTAGAAAAATCCTTTGTCCAGAAGTTCCTTGGAGTAGTCTATCGCATCCTGCCGCGCCATGAATGTTCCAATGGTAATGCGGTACCAGGTGTTCGTGTTATCGTCCAGATACGGATAGATTGTGGCCTGGTATCCCTTGCCGATAAGGTCGAGAAAAACGGCCTTTGCCTCGTTCATGGAGTGATATGATGCCACGCTCACGCTGTAGATGACCTGATGAGCGATATTGACCTGGGGCAGAAAAATCTTCTGTCCCTCATAGATCAGATCCACGTTCCTTAAATCCGGGTTGGCCTGCTTGACGGCCCGCAGGATCTCGCTGTCGAATCTGCCGTAATAATCGGCCGCGATCTGGGCGATCGTATCTCCCGGAACCACGACGACCACGGTTCCCTGCGGCATCTCGGGCTCCATGAGCGGCGGCGGGATCACATGCCTGCCCGGGTCTTCCTTGTCTTTTAAGACCGCCTTTTCCTGCACGACCTTTTCCACTGGTTTCTCTATCGCGGCGGCCCTTTCCCCGCGGATGGCCTTTTCTTCGGGCACAGGGGGCTCCACCGGGGCATCCGGCGGCAGGACCGCCTCGTGCTGCCCGGTCACCTCCGCCTTCCCGGCCACCGGCCGGTCCGGAGTGTCGAGACCGACAGTGGAAGACGGGCCCTCATCCGGGCCGGGAAAGAAGAACCAGACCCCCGCGGCAACGGCGAGAACCAGGATGCCGAGATATGCGGCCCTTACGAGCCACTCGCGCCCCAATCCCTGTCTCTGCGGTTTCAGGACCGGCGAATGCTTTCCACCTGCCTTGGGTGAATAGGTGCTCTCCAGCTCGGACACCGCCTTGCGCACCATCTGAGCGGTGATCTGCTTGTGATTCTCCGTATAGGCGGCGATGAGCACGCTGTCGCAGACAATGTTGATGAGCCGGGGAAATCCCTTGGTGTAGCGGTAGACCTCCGAGTGGGCGGACACGGTGAAAAGCGGTTTTTCTCTGGGCTCGTAGCCTGCGACCCGCAGGCGGTGATCGATGTAGTCTTTGGTCTCGTTGCTGTCCAGGGGCGGGATGTGATACTTGATCCCGATCCGCTGCTTGAGCTGTCTGAGCTGGGGGCTCCTGAGCTTCTCGTTGAGCTCCTGCTGGCCGAGCAGCATGATCTGGACGAGCTTTTCGTTGGTCGTTTCGAGATTCGAGAGCAGCCTGACCTCTTCGAGCATCTCGAGCGAAAGCCCCTGAGACTCGTCCACGATCAGCACCGCCCCCCCGATTTCCTTCAGGCGGTCCTCGAACATATGAATATAGTCGCGGGAACGCTTTTCCTCGGGCACGCCGATGGCCTCTCCCAGGAGGTAATACAGGTTCTCGGGCCTCAAGTGGGGGTTCTTCACCACCACCTTGGGCATGCGCGGGGGGAGCTTGAGCAGGAAGGCGTTCAAGATGGTGGTCTTGCCCGTTCCCACCTCGCCGGTGATCACGACAAAGCCGCTCGCTTCCTTGAGGCCGTAGAGGAGATGGGCCAGGGCCTCCTTGTGACCGGGGCTCATGTAGAGAAACCTCGGGTCAGGGGTTATGGAAAAAGGTTTGAGCTTAAGGCCGAAATAATTTCTGTACATGTCGCGCCCTCAGAACGGCAACGGCACGGGCAGATTCAGAATGACATGGTTGATACGTGAATAGCCCACGATGATGATGCCCACGATGATGATGAACACGTTGACGCCGATGGAGAAATACAGGTTGAATTTCTGCCGCTGCTTGTCCACCTGGGTAAGCGCCAGAGGGACGGCCGTAATGCAGGGGATCCCCTCGCTCCAGCCTTCCAGCTGTTTGATCCCCTTGACGGAAGAATCCATGAACTCCATGAGGAAGATGAGCCCCGCCCCGGTCCCGAGACCCAGGACAAGGAAGATGAGGCCTATCTTGAGCTTGTTGGGGCTGACCGGAACCTCGGGCGGCTGCGCGTAGTCCACGATCCTGAACTGCTCGCCCTGCTGCCGCTTTTCCATGCTCTCGGCGCGCTGCGCCTCATAGAACCTGTCGAGCAGCCTCTGATAGTTCTGCTGGGTGATGGTATAGTCTCTGGTGAGCGCGGCGAGTTCCTGCTCCCTCTTCGGGGTGTTCTCCACCCGCTGCTGATAGTATTCGATCCGTTCCTTGAGCCGGCCGGCATCGCTCTTCAGGGTTTCTATCTCGATGTTCGCTGCGGCCAACTGGGCTCTGATCTCGGCTGCCTGGGGGTCCATGCCGCCCTGCTCGTCTTTCCTGCTTTCGAGCTCCTTGATCTGCACCTCCAGCATCCTGATGCTGGGATGCTCCGGGGTATACCGTGCCCTGGCCTCTTCGAGCTGGGACTTGAGCGTCATGAGCCTCTGAGCGCGCTGGGTGAGCGTGGTCCCCGGCTGGTCGCTTTCCAGCTGGGAAAGCTGGGACTGGAGCACCAGCCTGCCGTTGAGCGACTCGGTCAGGGATGCCTGGACCGACTCGAGCCTGAGCTGCAGGCCCGATATGGTGGAGATGTTGCTCGTGAGCTGCTCCGGAAGCTCGCCCATATACTGGTTGCGATAGTCCTTTACCTTGTCTTCCTGCTGCTGGAGCAGGACCTTGAGCTCATTGAGCTGTTTCTCGAGAAAGAGGGTGGTCTCAGAGGCCTGTCTGGCCCTGAGCTTGAGGTGCGACTCGATAAAGAACGACGCGAGCCGGTTGGTCACCTCGGCCACCTTCCAGGGGTCCTGGCCACGATATCTGATGGTGAACGAGCTTGTCTGCCCTCTGCCGCCGCCGATCGTGTTCACCTCGATGGCCTTGCGCATGGAGGCGACCAGCAGGTCCATGGACACCCCTTGGGCTCTCTGCTCACGGGAAAGGTCCATCTCCATGATGATGTTTTCGAGGTTCGACCGGGACATGACCTCCTGGGAGAGGGTCCTGAGCCTCTCCTCGATCCCGGAGCTCACTGTTGCCGCCACATAGGTCGAGGGGATCTCCTGCGGCTGCACGAGGATGAGCGTGGTCGCTTCGTACTGCCGGGGGAGCACCACATAGAGCCATGCCCCGATGAAGAGGAATATCAAAAACGGGATAGTCACCCAGTGCCACTTTTTGAGCAGAGCATCGAGCATATCCTGCACGTTGATCTGCTTTGCCTGTTCGTTCAATATAACACCTCTACGATTATCCTGTATCGGTTTTCGGTCACGGTATCTGAAGCCTCTTCATCCTCTCTCAAATGCTCGTAGGAAGATGTGATATCAATGAAGCGGATCGGGGACCAGCTCAGAGAAACGAGGCCGGTGATTTCCTTTTCCTCCTGGCGCCCGATACCGGTGCTCACGTCGATTCCGGTAACGGGCTTTCGCTCTACGTAAGTGATAGTAGTCAATAAGCTGAGACTTCTCAAGAGCTCCCGCTCCCAGGAGGCCGCAGCTCGGCGCACGTCATAGGTTCCGTATTCGTCGGTGGTGAATTCCGCGGTGTATTCCCGGGAGAGGGTCAGGGTAAAAACATCCCTCTGCCATGTGGAGGAAAAATCTGCGCGGCCCACGGCGGCCCGTTGACGGTCCGCGTCTTCGGTGCTCAGCCAGCTGTACCCTCCGGACAGACGCACCCGGGTCTGCGGGGTCAGGGCATGTCCCCAGAACAGGTATGCGGCCTTGATGTCGGAATCCGGCAGATCCTCTTCGCGGTACTGATGCTGGTACTCCAGGTCCACACCCACGTCTGTCCGGGGGGACAGGGCATGCTCGAAGCTCAGTGATGATCTCAGCACTTGAGCGTCCTCCGAGACCTCGTAATCGTACCGGTCATACCCTGCGGTAAGGCTCACCGTGTTGTTCGGCGTGATGCGGTGTGACAAACTCGCGGATGCCCCCTCAGACTCGATGTCCTGCTCGGGAAACGAGTTGTCTTCCAGGCGGCGGGTATAACCCAGGCCGAGCGTGGTGAGCGGCGACAGGGTTCTGCTGTAACTCAGGGTCCCTGTATGGATCCGGGTTTCGCCGGAGACGTCGCTGAAAAGATCCGACCGGCTGGTCTGGACAAAGGCATACCCGAGTTCCAGGGAATCTCTCCGGCTCGAAGCCGTGAGCCCTGAGATCAGGTCCACTTCGGTTTCGTCGTCATCTTTGAAACGGTTGTGATAGCTCCTCGCCGCATGGCCCGAGAGGCTCAAGGCGAACGGGTAGGCCCGGCAGATGATGTCGACGCTGGGACCGATTTCGTAGATGGTCTCGCTCTGCTGGTTGTGCGCGGTGCCCCGGTAGTTGTCCGTATACTCCCAGGAGCTGTAGAGCCCACCGTGAAACTCACAGCTGGCCGCATGCACAGAGCTGCTCAAGGCCATCGACACGAGGAGAACCCCCAGCAGGGGAGTGAAGGTATGTATCCTCACGGGACTATGATGGTGTCACCTGGATGAACAGAGATGTTCTCGTGTTTGCCCTTGACGATCTTGGGGTAGTCAACCTTGATTCGGATCTGCTCGCCTTTTTCCCTGCGGAGGATGACGATGTTTTTGGTATTGGCCCATTCATTGAACCCCCCTGCCCGGGAGATGGCCTGAGTGATCACCATACCCCGGTCGAGGATGTATTCGCCCGGCTGGTTCACCTGCCCCTCGACATATACCCGCTTGCTTCTGGGCTCCAGTACGATGACGGCACAGTGGGGTTCTTTCACGTACTTTGCGATCGCAGACTCGATGTCGCCCTGCAGCTGCGAAGGAGTCTTGTCGGCGGCCTTGAGGTCGCCTGCCAGCGGCAGGGATATGTATCCGTCACTCCTGACCGTAACCTGTCTGGAGAGAGTTTCCTCCCCCCATACGGAAACTTCCAGAAGATCCGATTCTCCGATGAGATACTGTGCTTCCTGCGCGGATACGACGAGGGGGACAAGAATGCCCACCAGCACGAAGAGAAATCTTTTCATGAAATTAACCCCCTTTTGATTATTTCTCGATTCCGCATTCCTTGATCTTGTACAAAAGCGCTTTGTAGCTTATCTGCAGGAGATGCGCCGCCTTTTTCTTGTTCCAGTTCGTGCCCCGAAGGGCCTTCAAGATCATGCCCCTCTCGGCCTTGACCGAGGCCTCCTTTGCTGCGAGCTTCAGAGGGATGATCTCATCTTCATCCGGCTCGATCTCCAGGACCTCCGGTCTGCTGATGTTGACCTGCCTCTCGTGAGCCGCGTGCGCCTTGCCGTCCTTGAGATAGTGCATCAGATCGCCCATGTCACCCAGGATAACGAAACGTTTCACCTGGTTTTTGAGCTCTCTCACATTCCCGGGCCACGGATAGGATACCAGCAGAGGATAGAGCGTTTCCTTGTCAACCTGGAAGCTCTTCCCATACTTCTCATTATACGTATCAAGGAAATACTCGAACAGGTAGGTGATGTCTTCCTGCCTATCGCACAGCGGAGGTATCGTGATGTTGACCACGTTGAGCCGGTAGTAGATGTCTTCCCGGAAGCCCCCCTCCTCGACCGCCTTGCGCAGATCCCTGTTGGTCGCAGCGATAATCCTGACGTTCACCTTGACGTCCAGCTTGCCGCCGAGGCGGGAGAAAGTGCCCTCCTGCAGGACCTGCAGGAGCTTCGACTGGATGGACATGTCCATCTCGCCGATCTCGTCCAGGAAAATGGTGCCGTTGTTTGCGAGTTCGAACTTGCCCGCCTTGGCCTTGTAGGCGCCGGTGAACGCACCCCGCTCGTAGCCGAAGAGCTCTGATTCCAGCAGTTCGTGCGGCAGGGCCGCGCAGTTGACCTTGATGAAGGGCTTGTCCTTCAATCCGGAGCCGTAGTGCAGGGCCCTTGCCACCAGCTCCTTGCCGGTTCCGCTCTCCCCCTCGATGAGCACGCTCACGTCCGTCTCCGCGATCTGGTCCACCAGGTCCTTGACCCGCTGCATCTTGGAGCTGTTGTAGATGAACTCGCCGCGGAGCTCATCCACCCTGAGCTGTTTCTTGAGGCTGGAGATCTCGGTGAGGAGCTTTTTCTTTTCCAGCGACTTGGTGATCGCCAGTTCCAGTTCCTCCTCCTCGAAGGGCTTGACGAGGTAGTCGGTGGCACCCGCCTTCATTGCCTTGACAATGATGTTGGTCTGCCCCAGCGCGCTGAGCATGAGGATCGGCAGATCACCCGAGAGCTTGCGGATCTCGCTCAAGGTTTCCAGGCCGTCCATCTCCGGCATGAGGATGTCCAGGATCGCCAAAGAGATATCCGGCCCGGTTCTCAGCTCCTTGAGAGCGTCCTTGCCGCTGGACGCGGTCAGCACGTCGTACCCCGCCTGGGTCAGAAGCTTGCCTATGTACCTCCGAATGCTTTCATCATCATCGACAACCAGGATCCGAATTTTTCCATTCATGATCATAAAACCCACCAATGCTTAAAAGTATAAAATACATTAATCATCTTCCCTATTCAAGGGCATTGTAATTACGAAATATCCTCCTTCTCCCGTGGGGAGCGCCTCTACCATGCCCCCATGGGCATGCACGATCTCCCGGGTGATGGAGAGCCCCAGGCCGATCCCCCCCTTTGCCCTGCCGCCGGCCCCGACAAAGAAATCGCTGAACAGCTCCCGGGCGTCCTCCGGCGTGATCCCGGGCCCCTGGTCCTTCACCGCGATCATGAGACTCTCGCGGTTCAGGAGCTTGTTCATGGCATTGTGCTCGTGAACGCCCCGGGATACGGCTATGATCACCGTCCCTCCCTCAGGAGAGTGCTTGATGGCGTTGTCGAGCAGGTTACACAGCGCCTGCTCGAACCGCAAGGGGTCGGCAAAGAGCTCGGGCGCGTGTTCCTCGCACTCAAAGAGAATCCTGGCCTTCTTGTCCCGAGCCTTGATCTGCATACTGCGGACAACCCCTCCGATATAGTCGGCCACATCGATCCGCTGCCGGTGGAGCGAGATCTTTTCCGTATTGATCTTGGCGAAATCGAGGAGGGAGTTGCTGAAGTGCAGGAGCTTTTCGCACTGGCCCTCGATCTCTCTGATGTTCTCCATCTGATTCTGGGAAAGAATGCTCTGGGCGTCCTTGGAGAGCATGCGCGCATAGCCGCGGATCACGGTCAGGGGTACCCGTATCTCGTGGGAGGCCACGTGAAGAAACCGTGTCTTCAGGGCCAGGAGCTCCTTCTTGCTCGTGATATCGCGCACCACTCCCACGTAGCACTTCCGGCCCTCGATCACGAGCCTGCCGATGCTGATTTCGAGAAAGAGCTTTTTCCCGTCCTTTCTCACGGCCTGGATCTCGAGATTGGGCACGAAGATGTCGCCTGGCTGGAGTCTCAGGCAGGACCCCAGGCTGTGGATCGATTCTTTGGTGATAAAATGGCGGACATGCCTGCCCAGGATCTCGTCCTGGGTGAACCCGAGCATCTCCTGGAACTTCCGGTTGGTCAGGAGGAAGCGCCCGTCCTTGATGATGTACATGGCATCCAGCGCGTTCTCCACCATATCCTTGTACTGGTCCTTGATCCGGACGAGTTCCCGCTCCTTGAAGCGCTCGACGGTCACGTCGCGTACGCACGCAAGCATCTGCCGGCCGGGTTTCATGGGAAGGGTCGAGATCTCCATGTTCAGGATCTTTCCTCCATGTTCCACGTCCAGGGTCACTTCCCTCACCTCGGACTCGGGGACCTGGAGCATTCCGTGGTCCAGCAGAACGGACAGGCTCTCGCCCGGGCCGAGCCCGAGAAGCTCGGAGGCCTTTTTATTGATGGAGGTGATGGCTCCGGCGCGGTCTGCGGTCAACACACCGACCGACATGCAGGTGAAGATCCGGAAGATATTCTTCCCGAAATCGCTCAGCGCATTGTCCGTCATGCAGAGCTCGGCCTTGAGCAAAGAATTGATGTCTCCGAGCTCCTTCATGGCCCGGGCGTTCCTCAGGGCAAGCGCGGCGGGCGGCAGGAGAACATTGACCATGTTCAGGTCTTCCTCGCTGAATGCATGGGCCCGGGAATGGCTCAGGTTCAGGACGCCCACGAGCTCTGCCCTGCCGTAGACCAGCGGCGTGCTCATGAGAGACCCGATGGTGATCCTGGTCTTCTTGTTTTCGAACAACGGGTCTATTGCTGCATCATGGATGATCACGGGCTCGAGGCTGAGCGCAACGCGCCCCGCGATTCCCTTGCCCAGGGGGAACACCTGGCCGAGCGAGGTATAGGAGAACCGCGAGCTCCTGTCCCGGGTTCCCTTGGCGGCCTTGATCTGGAGCTGCGCGCCGTCGGGAGACGGCATCATCAAAGATGCGTTTTCCGCAATGGTCTCATCGATGACAATATCGAGTATGGCCCCTGCAACGGCCTCGACGTCGGGCGAAAGGGATATGGCCTCGTTCACCCGCCTGAAGATTGTCAGCTCTTTATCGACTCTGGTCATCTTTGATGATACGATCTCCTCGCTATGCTTATCGGTTACGCCGCTTTGCCTTCTTTACCGCCTTGCGTGTATTTTTCTTTTTTTTCAGGTCCACCAGGCTTTTCTTTGGCGCCTTCGGCATCTGCTCGTCGAGCATTCCGGCAAGCCCTGGATTGAGTCCGAGCTTCCCCAGGGCCTTTTTCTTGCCCGATCCAAGGTTGCGCATGACCCCGCGCATGGTGTTGAACCTCCCCATGAGGTCGGTCACCTTGTTCCTGGGCTGGCCGCACCCGCGGGTGATCCGGGCCACGCGGCTCTCATCGAGGCAGTCGGGGTGCTCGCGCTCATAGGTGGTCATGGAATTGATGACGGCTTCCACGCGGACGAGTTCGCGGTCGTCCACCTGAAACCCCTGGGGTACGCCGAGCTGGCCCAAGGGGAGCTTGCCGAGGAGGTCCGTGAGCGAGCCCATCTTCTTTATGAGCTTGAGCTGCTTGAGGAAATCATTGTAGGTGAAGTCGCCCCTGAGGAGCTTTTCCGCGTCCTCCTCCGCCTTTTTTTCGTCCGCCACCTCTTCGAAATCCTTGACCAGGCCTACGATGTCGCCGTGCCCCAGGATCCTGGAGGCAAGGCCGTCCGGCCTGAACTCCTCGAGCCGGTCCAGGGATTCTCCCATGCCCAGGAACTTGATGGGTTTTTTCACCATCTCCTTGATGGAGAGCGCGGCGCCGCCCCGGGCGTCACCATCGAGTTTGGTGAGCACGAAGCCCGAGAGGTCGAGCCTGCGGTCGAATTCCCTGGCCACGTTGACCGACTCCTGGCCGATCATGGCGTCCAGGACGAGCAGGATGTTCTCCGGCCTGGTGATCCGCTTGATCTCGTCGAGCTCGTTCATGAGCACGTCGTCCAGGATGGTACGGCCCGCGGTGTCGAAGAGCACCACGTCACAACCCTTGAACTGGGCGGCCTCCAGAGAGTCTTTGCAGATCTGGGGCGGTGTCTTGCCCGGCGCGAAAAACACCGGGATGTCAAGGCGCCTGCCCAGCACTTTGAGCTGGTCGATTGCTGCGGGACGGTAGACGTCGGCAGCCACCATCATGGGCCTTTTCCCGCTCTTCTGCAGGTGCCGGGCGAGCTTTGCCGCAGTGGTGGTCTTGCCGCTTCCCTGCAGCCCCACCATCATGATCGCGCTGACCGCCCTCGCATCCAGGACAAGCGAGGTATCCACCGGCCCCATGAGATTCACCAGCTCATCATAGCAGATCTTGACGAAATGCTGCCCCGGGGTTGCCTTGAGCTTCCTGCCGCCGTGAGACACCCGGGTCCGGACGATCTCTCCCAGCGCCTTCTCCCGCACCCGCTCGATGAACTGCTTCACCACATGGAACTCGACATCGGCCTCGAGCAGAGAGATGCGTATCTCCTTGATGGCCTCGTCTATATGCCTCTCCTGGAGAACCACCTTCCCCTGGAGCAGGTCCTGGGCTTTTTTGAATCCGCCTGATAGCATTTCCAGCATGTCTTTTTTATCTCCTGTCGTTTTTCAAAAGGGAAGTCCTGCCATGGGACACGTACGTACCGGCAGGCAGCCCTGCCGGACTTTTTCCCTGGTGGACATTCTGCGCAGTATTATCCTTGATGCAGATACCGCCGGTTTTTTTAAAGATGTCAGCTGCAATGAGATGAGATTTACCAAGCCTCCGGCATCCCCCGGAATATCCATAACATATTGCCGAGCATATTGAACAGGGCTTTTGTGGGAGGAAAGCCGAGGCCTCACACGAATCTCTTTTTTATAAGAGAAGAGGCCTTCCGGCATCGCGCCGGAAGGCCTCTTCTCCCGCAGTATCATCCGCGCCGGCCTTTGTATGGCAGGATGGCCCCAATCCTCACCGGTGATCGGGGCACTTGTCGAAGAAGGAGCGGTCCTTGCCCGTGGTCTTGACGATCCATTCGACCTGGGCCTCGGGGATGTAGGGCTTGCCGCACACGCTGCAGGTGAGCATCTTGAACTCCCTGCCCCAGATCTTCCTGACCTCGCCCTCGTCAATCATGGAGATGGCCTCGGTCGGGCACGCGTATGCGCACGCGCCGCAGCCGATGCAGGCCTGTGAGGGCTTCAGATACGGGGTGCCCGGAGCCTTGTCGCGGCCCCGGTCCAGCATGGAGATGGCGCTCACCCCCACCACCTCTTCACACACCTGGGTGCACAGCGAGCACGCAATGCACCGGTTGCGATAGTGCTCTGCCTCGTCGACGAAAAACCTGCTCCCTTCGATCCCGTTTTCCCGGGCCAGCTTCTGGATCACCGGGGCATCAGGGGTCCGGGAGAGCAGGAGCTCCACCACCCCCTTGCGGATCCTCCGGACCAGGTCCGTGTCGGTCCTGACCTCGATCCCTCCCCGCACCGGGTAGTTGCAGGAGGTCACCACACGACTCCGGCCGTTCTGCGAGACCTCAACCAGACACACGCGGCACGAGCCGGCCTGGGTCTCGATCTCCGGGTGGGAGCACAGGGCGGGAATGGCGATCCCGTTTTCCCGGGCCACCTCCAGAACGGACTGATCCTTGAGGGCCTCGATGTCTTTTCCATTGATCTTTATCGTGATTTTTTCCATGGCTTTTGTCCTTATTCTACCCGTACTGCGTCGAATTTGCAGACGTCCCTGCACACCCCACACTTGATGCACGTGCTCTGGTCAATGACATGGGCCTTCTTTCTCTCGCCCGTGATGCATGCCTGGGGACACTGCTTGGCGCACAGGGTGCACCCGGTGCAGGCGTCCGCATCGATGCGGAAGGTGACGAGCTCCCTGCACACCCCGGCAGGACAGCGCTTGTCTCTGATATGGGCCTCGTACTCCTCCCGGAAGTACTTGATCGTGGACAGAACCGGGTTGGGCGCCGAAGACCCCAGCCCGCAGAGCGCGCCGTAGCTCAGCACCTCGCAGAGCTCCTCGAGCAGCTCGATGTCCCCCTCCTTGCCCCTGCCCTCGGTGATATCGGTCAGAATCTGCTTCATCCTCGGAAGCCCGTCCCTGCAGGGAGAGCACTTGCCGCAGGACTCCTCGGCCAGGAAGGAGATGAAGTATTTGGCAACGTCGACCATGCAGGTGGCCTCGTCCATGACGATGATGCCGCCCGAACCCATCATGGAGCCTGCCTTGCTCAGGGAGTCGAAGTCGATGGGAAGGTCCGCCAGGCTCTCGGGGATGCAGCCGCCCGAGGGTCCGCCGGTCTGGACTGCCTTGAACTTCCTGCCGCCGCGGATCCCACCGCCAACCTTTTCCACGAGCTCACGTATGGTGGTCCCCATCGGAACCTCCACAAGTCCGGTGTTGACCGCCTTGCCTGCCAGCGAGAACACCTTGGTGCCCGGAGACCCCTGGGTTCCGGTCTTACGGTACCACTGGGCGCCGTTGTTGACGATCAGCGGCACATTGGTCCATGTCTCCACGTTGTTCAGAACCGTGGGCAGGTCATAGAGCCCCTTCTCCACCGACCGGATATACTTGGCCCGGGGCTCTCCCACCTTGCCTTCGATCGACCTCATGAGCGCAGAGGACTCGCCGCATACAAAGGCCCCGCCTCCCCGGGTGATCTTTATGTCAAAGTCGAACCCGGTCCCCAGGATGTTCCTGCCCAGAAGACCCATTGCGGTCGCATCCTCCACAGCCTTCTTCATCACCTTCACGGCCAGGGGATATTCATCACGGATATAGGCGTATCCGTGATGAGCGCCCACAGCCCATGCGCCCACGATCATGCCCTCGATCACGGCATGCGGGTTTCCTTCCATGATGGACCGGTCCATGAAAGCCCCGGGGTCGCCCTCGTCGCCGTTGCAGAGCACGTACCGCACCTCGGAGTCGACGGCCCTGCACGACTTCCACTTCGCTCCTGCAGGAAACCCGCCGCCGCCTCGGCCTCTGAGCCCGGACTCCGCGATCAGGTCGATGACCTCCTCGGGAACCATGGCAAAGGCCCTGACCAGCGAGGCATACCCGCCCCGGGCGATATAATCGTCGATCTCGAGCGGATCTATTTCCCGCAGACCCTTGAGGATCATCCCCTTCTGGTGGGAATAGAACGGAATGCCCTCAAACGAGGCAGACCGTTTCTTTGTCTGCGGGTCCTTATACCCCAGCGAATCGATCACCTGGGCGTTCTTCACGGTCTTCTCCATGATCTCGGGCACGTGATTCGGCTTGACCTCCAGATAGACAATGTCGTTTCCAAAGGAGACCACCGGCCCCTTGCTGCAAAACCCCTGGCACCCGGTCACCTTGTGCCTGAGCTCGACCTTGCACGCAAGCCCCTGCGATTCGATCTCTTTCTTGAAGGCATGGGCCACGGCCCTGCTCCCCTTCGCAAGACACGGGGTCCCTCCGCACACGTAAATAACCGGATATTCATCTTTCCGGGATTCGGCGATCTTTGTCCTGTAGCTCTCAAACTCTTTAACCGACTGAAGTTTCCTGTTGTCCATGGTCATCACCCTCCCCGATCCTTATTTGTACTTCCTGAGATTCTTCAGGACGTCCTGGGGAGAAGACCCCTCGTAATAATCCTCGTCATCGACCATGACAACCGGAGCCAGTGCGCACGCGCCGACACAGTTTACCGTCTGCAGGGTGAACCTCCCGTCCTTCGTCGTTTCCCCGGGCTCTATGTCCAACTCCCTGCCGATGATATCGGTCAGGGTGTGCGCGCCTTTGAGATGGCACGCGGTCCCGGTGCAGACCTTGCACGTGTGCCTTCCCACCGGCTTGAGCGAAAGGGCCTTGTAGAAGGTCCCCACTCCGTAGATCTTGCTCTCCGGAATGCCCAGAATCTCGCTGACCCTCTTCATCCCCTCTTCGGGAACATAGCGAAACGTGTGCTGAAAATCCTGAAGGATAGCGAGCAACGATTCCTCGGACTTGTCGTAGCTCTCGATGATCTCATCGATCTTCCTGATATCTATTCCCATATTACTCTTCCTCTTTGCTCAGTCTCAAAATTCTCTCGTAGTCCTTGTCCACCCTCTGCTGAATCAGCTCGATCTCCTTGTCGGTCAGATGCCTGAACCTGCCCTGGCCTTTGAGGTATTCGGTGAGGGCAAGCTTTTTATAGGGCTTGTAGGAGAGCTTGTACTTCCCGTCGATCACCTCATAGAGCGGGAAAACGCAGGAATCGACCGCCAGCCTGCCGTATTTGATGGCGTCCTGGGTGGGAATCCTCCAGCCGGTGGGGCATACGGACAGAACATGGACATAGGCAGCGCCCGGTGTCTCGGCAGCCCTCTTCACCTTCTCCATCAGGTCGAACGGAAAGCTCGAACACGCGGTCGCCACGTAGGGAATGTTGTGGGCAACTGCGATCTGGGCCATGTTCTTCTTCTGGGTGCGCTGCCCGATGCTCATCTTGCCTGCAGGCGAGGTCGTGGTGCTGGCCCCGTAGGGCGTGGAACTGGAACGCTGAATGCCCGTGTTCATATAGGCCTCGTTGTCGTAGCAGACATAGACCATGTTATGACCCCGCTCCAGGGCGCCGGAGAGCGCGCCCATGCCAATGTCGGCCGTGGCCCCGTCTCCCCCCATGGCCACGAAGTTGATCTTCTTGGCAGGTATCTTGCCCTTGCGCATCATGGCCTTTATCCCGGACTCGCAACCCGAAATCACGGCAGCAGAGTTCTCGAAGGCGTTGTGGATCCAGGGCACCCTCCAGGAGGTCAGCGGCAGGGGCGAAGAAATGATCTCCATGCACCCCGTGGACATGGCCACAATCGTGTCCCTGCCCAGGGCCTTCATCACGTGCCGCACCGCAAGCGCCTCGGCGCACCCCTGGCAGGCACGGTGTCCCGATGTAAAGTTCTCAGACTTCTCGACAAGTCTCGATGAAAATACCGAGAATTTATCCATAGGTTTTCGCTCCTTATCCTCTCAAACCATACAGGGTGAAGCCTTCTGTCTCGCCCTTTGAGGCCTTGGCCTTGCCCTCAAGAATGATCTTCCTGAAATCGCTTCGGGCCACATCCCTGCCGGCCAGACCAGCAACATAGTTCACGATCGCAGGGGCGTTGGGACGCCCGTAGAGCGCGGAGCGCAGCTC
Organism: Deltaproteobacteria bacterium; assembly: GCA_023230665.1. Lineage (GTDB taxonomy): Bacteria > Desulfobacterota > Desulfomonilia > UBA1062 > UBA1062 > Phosphitivorax. The sequence continues at coordinate 4,344 of JALNWY010000033.1, read as the reverse complement.
CAGGGCCACCGGCCCGCCAGGCCCGCCAAAGCTGATGGCCCGGTCGATCACGATGAGCGACTTCTTCCCTTCAACCGCACTGCGAAAATCTTCAAAGGGAAACGGCCTCCACAGGCGTATCTTCACGACCCCGACCTTCTCGCCCTCTTCCCTGAGCGCGTCCACTACCTCCATGGCAGTCTCCCCGTAGGAACCCATGGTCACGATGCAGTACTCCGCATCTTCCGTGCGGTAGGTCTCGATGGGCTGATAGTACCTTCCGGTCAGGTCCCCCCACTCCTTCCAGGCCTTGACGATCGCGGGATAGGCGTTCAGGAGCCCCTGCTCCCGGCTCATCTGGGCCTCGGTATAAATCTCGGGCATGGCAAAACAACCCATGGACACCGGGTTGTCAGGATGAAGCGCGTTCTTCATCCTCATCTCGGGCAGATACTTCCGGATCGTCTCGTTGTCCTCGTAGATCACCGGCTCGATCATGTGGGTCAGAATGAACCCGTCCAGGTTGACCGCCAGAGGCAACATCACCGTGGGGTCCTCGGATATCCGGAACCCGCAGAACACGTTGTCATAGCTCTCCTGCCCGTTTTCCACGAATATGTGAATCCACCCGGCGTCCCTGACCATCATGGTGTCGGTATGGTCGTTCCAGATGGACAGCGGACCGGACAGGGACCGGTTGGCCAGCGCCATGACCATGGGAAGCCTCATGGACGCGGCTATAAAGAAAATCTCGGCCATGAGCGCCAAACCCTGAGAGCTCGTGGAGGTGAAGGTCCTGGCGCCTACCGCAGATGACCCGCAGCACACGCTCATCGCTGAGTGCTCGCTCTCGACCGGCACGTACTCCGCGTCGAGCTCGCCGTTGGCCACGATCTCGGAGAGATGCTCCACAATATGGGTCTGCGGGGTGATGGGATACGCCGCGATAACGTCGACATCGGCCTGCGCCACGGCATCGGCCATGGCGATGGATACCTCGATTCCCTTTCTCTGTCTGGCCATCTCCTGCTACTCCTCCTCGGCAATCATCGTGATGCACCCCACCGGGCACTCTTTCGCGCAGATCCCGCACCCCTTGCAATAGGTGAGATCCGCCTCAAAATGACCGTCAGCGGCCTTCACAATGCATGAATCCGGACAGAACAGCCAGCACACACCGCACTTGATGCACTGCGAGGCCTCGACCACCGGACGCTCTGAACGCCATGATCCCGTCTCATATACCCGGGCATTGCCGATCTCGGTCACAACGCTGCCCGCTTCGAGTTCCTGCCATGTTATCTTTTCCATTGGTTTCGCCATGGTTCTTATTCTCCTATGAAAACCTCTTGGTACGCACGTTCCATGGCCTTGAGGTTTCTCTCTCCCAATTTCTTGCCGAATCTCTCCAAAAGAGGCCCTTTGATGTCGTCGATCCCGAGAAGCCCCGTGACCCTGATAAAACCGCCCAGCATGGTGGTGTTCACAATGGGCCTTCCCAGCTCCTCAGTGGCGATGGTGTTCGCGTCTACCGTCACCACCTTGATGGAGCGACCGGGCGCGGTCACGACTTCCTGCGGTCTCTTTTTGGTGTTGAGAATCAGAATCCCGCCCTCGCCCATACCCTCCGTGGGATCAAGCAGCGAAAGCAATCCCGGATCCAGCACGATCACGACATCAGGCTCGTATACCTTGGCCCTGATGTTGATCTTCTTATCGTCCACCCTGCAAAAAGCCACCACCGGAGCACCCCTGCGCTCAGGACCAAAACTGGGAAATGCTTGAGCAAAATTGCCTTTGTTGATTGCCGCAATGGCTATGAGCTCCGCCGAGGTGACAGCTCCCTGCCCGCCTCTACCATGCAACCTGATCTCTTGCATATCTTCTCCTTGCGCAAACTGAATGGCGATTCATATCACTTCCGTTTGCGGACTGTCAAGAAAATGTGGAGGTAATCTGACTCCTTATTTCCTGATGGGGCCTTCTTTTAGCACGTATATCAACGGCTGTTTTCGATATAGCTGTCTCTATGTAAGAACACATTTGTATGGTCCGCAGGGTATGAAACAGAAAACCACGTATCAAGTCCAATGCCCTATCGATGCCTGCCGTTCAGTGAACGATTCACCGAAGCCAAGGAAGAGACCGTAATGCCGGCCTGGAACGAACCGTTTCCGGCCGGCGCCTCTGTACCTGTGTATAGAAGCACTACATGCATCATGATGCAGTTCATGTCAACCCCTATCTGTTCGGACTCCTTGCTGCTATTCGAGGCGCTTTCTCCGGAATGATCGGATGGTCTCATCCTAACATTCGATCTCCGTGTATCCGGGCCTCCTGCAGATGCTCGTATGCGGACGCACCGATAAAAACCCACTTCACTGCTTGGCTTATGAGAGGAGGGATGAGCTGATCAGATCCCTTTTCTTGAGAATAAAGTCGTGGAACTTCTCCATGAGCGGCATGAACTTGCGCTTTTTGTTGTAGACGATGTAGAAGTCCCTTTTGGTGTTGAGGTCTTTGATGCCCAGTGCTACCAGGCTTCCGTTTTTCATCTCGGCCCTGATTACGTTCTTGGAGAGCACCGCAATCCCCAGGTTGGCCTCCACGGCCCGCTTGATTCCCTCAGACGAGCTCATCTCCATAGTTACGTTGCGCTCGATGCCGTAGCGTTTGAGCACGTATTCGATCAGGCCCCTGGTGCCGGACCCTTCTTCGCGCAGGATGATGGGTTCGGGCTCGGAGGCGAGCATCTTGAGAGTGAGATGATCGTTCTTCGCCCACCGGTGCTTGGGGGAACACACGATCACCAGTTCGTCGCGCATGAAGAAATCGGCATGGAGATCGGGGTGCTTGGGAGGGTCCTGGAGAAAGGAGAAGTCGAGCTCCCCGGAGATGCACTGTTCGAGAGCTTCCTGCCGGTTCATGATCATGAGCGATATCTCCGCCTTGGGGAATATCTCTTTGAACTCGCCCAAATACCTGGGCAGCACATAGATGCCCACCGTGCTGGAGGTGCCCAGGATGAGCTTGCCCGCATCTCCGGAGCTGAACTCGTTCATGACCGCATTGATCTCATCGATGAGGTTAAGAAGCCTCTCTGAGTAGGAGTAGAAGACCTTGCCCGCGTCGGTCAGGGTGATCTTCCGGCTGATTCTCTCAAAGAGTTTCACGCTCAGGGAATCTTCCAGATCTTTGATCTGGATGCTCACCGAGGGCTGGGAGAGGTGCATCTTTTTGGCCGTCTTCGTGATGCTCAGGGTCTTAGCTGCAATATTGAAAATATGTACCTGATGAATGTTCATCTTGTCTCCGGATATGATTTACTTTTTTATAATCATACCATAAGAGTTATATATTTGACACTTTGAAAACAGTGCATTATACGTGGCTTCCAGCCTATAGCGCAACATTCGAGGGCTATAGACCTCCTTATTGGGCCCACAACCCAGCACATATTGAGTGGGCCTCTTTTTTTTGTTATCATAACCGGATGGCCAGGAAAGAGGATCAGTTCCATGCCCCGTTCAAAGAGCTCAAGGGTGTGAAGATAACGCCCGGCAAGAAGCCTCCCCCGGCGAAACAGGCAGAACCGGAACCGCCCGAAGAGCCCGACGACCGCGAGATCTTCGCGTCCGCCATGCGCGGGGTGGTCCCGATCGGAAACGACCGCGTCATCCCTGAGCCGGTCGATCCCCGGGATATCGTGGACTCTGTCAGAGAGAGCGTGCGCAGGCAGGACCAGGAGGCGATCGATACCCTGAAAGCCCTGGTCAGGGGCGCTGCCCACTTCGACATCACCTGCACCGGCGAGTACCTGGAGGGGCATACCGTCCCGCTCGATCCCAAGACCATGGCAAAGCTCAAGGCAGGGGAACTCACGGTCCAAGGGCATCTGGACCTCCACGGATACACCAGGCAGGCCGCCGAGCAGGTGCTCGTGTCGTTTATCCTGAGTTCCCATGCCCTGGGTCACCGGGTGGTGCTCATCATCCACGGCAGGGGGCTCAAGTCGAGCCGGGGCCCGGTCCTCAAGGAGCAGCTCGTCAGGTGGCTCACCACGGGCAGCCTCTCCCACCTCGTCCTGGCCTTCAGCTCTGCCCGGCCCTGCGACGGCGGCACCGGGGCCCTCTATGTCCTGCTCAAGAGACGGCCGAAGAAGTCCAAGTGGAACCGTCCCGGATAAATGCGTGTTTCATCAGGACCACCGGGGGGGAACTCAGGGTGTCAGGGAACATTTTATTCCGGCATTGGCACCTTGGTTATCTCAAGGTCGTAATGTGTCCGGATGCGGCATATCGACTGAGATCAACTGCCGGGGCTATGCCCCGCCAGTTGGATTGAATGGTTCAGTGATTACTCCGG
>JALNWY010000032.1 GCA_023230665.1 Deltaproteobacteria bacterium | reverse complement strand
CCCAGGAGCTTGTCCACGCTGGAATAGGCCACCCCGAAGGAAAACGCCCCGGTGGTCGTTTCTTCCACATCCACCAGAAGAGACAGCGTGTCGTCGTCTTTGGGGATGGACTCGATGTTGATATTGGTGAAATAGCCCAGGCGGCCCAGGTTGTCCCTGCTCTTCTGGATGTTCGAGGACGAGAAGATGTCTCCCTCGTTGAGCTTGAGCTCTCTGCGGACCACCTTGTCCCTGGTCTTGGTGTTGCCCCGGATATGGATGGTGTCGATGCTGACAGGCTCGCCTTTCCTGACCCTGAAGGACAGGTTCACCTTGTTGCCGGCGGTCTCTTCCATGTCGGGCTTCACCTGCACATAGGCGAATCCCTGATCCATATAGATGTTCCTGAGGTTTTCCACTGACTGCTGGATCAGGCTCTTTCGCATCTTTTCTCCGGTCTTGATATTGAGAGCCTTCATGAGCTCTTCCCGGGGCTTGATCAGATCACCGGTCACCTCGATGTCTCCGAAATAGAACAGTGGGCCTTCACGGATGGGGATGGTGATGTAGATGCCCTTGTCTTCCCTGACTTCCGCCTGGGGCCTGCCGGCACGGGCCTTGATGTAGCCCTGATCGCCGTAATACTGCTCGATCCTCAGGAGATCGGTGTCCAGAGACTCTTCGAGATAGGAGCCGGAATGTCCGAACAGGCCGAGGATCCAGCGGTTCTTCGTCTCCATGACCCCTCTGAGCTTGCGGTCGGAGATGTTCTCGTTGCCGTCGAAGGAGACCTTCTTGATATAGAGCTTGTTGTTCTCGTCCACGGTGAAGGTGAGCACGATCCCGCCTTCGGTGATCTCGGTGGAGGAGCTCACCTCCACGTTGTAGTATCCCTTTTCCCGGTACAGGGAAATGATGCGGTCGACGCTCGTCTTGAGGGTCCGGGTGTTGAGAATGTCAAAGCGTTTCATGCCGATGGACTCGATGATTTCTTCATCATCGATCTCGTCGTTTCCCTCCACCTCGATGGAGGTGATCACGGGGTATTCCTTGACCGTAAAGACCAGCGATCCCTCTTCGAAGTCGGCGTCAACGGTCTCGAAGTAGCCCATGGAGTAGATCTCTTCGATGTCCTTGCGCACCGCCTGCCGGTGCAGAATATCTCCGGGTGCGTTTTTCAGCCTGAACCGGATCGCCTCGGGGCTGATGCGGCTGTGGCCCTTGACCTCGATCTCCTGGATCACGCACGCGCCCTTGTTCCTCAGATAGCCGTCCACCGCATCCTCCAGGGAGGACGCGCTATAGGTTGTGCCCGAGGCATCGTACACCCGGAAGACCCCGTCGGATTCCTCCATGAGCACCTCAACGGGCGCTCCTTGTCTCAGGGAGACGCACGGCACGTCAGCCACGTAGCCCACGATCTCCTCCGAACCGGTGGTCAAAACGAGGTCCGCAGCCGCGCCTACAATCGGCAGAGTGAGAGTTACTGCAAGCAGAGCCAGTATTCTACACGGTATGCGGTTCAAGAAGCCCTCCCTTGAGGATGAGGACCCTGTCCATGGTACGGGCAAGGTCCATGTTGTGGGTGACGATGATCATGGTCACTTCCAGAGACTTTCTGATCTGCGAGAGCAGGTCGATCACCTTGCTGCCGGTGGACGGGTCCAGATCTCCGGTAGGCTCGTCCGCCAGGAGGACCTGGGGCGACATCATGAGTGCCCGGGCAATGGCGACACGCTGCTGCTCGCCGCCCGAGAGCTCGCCCGGCTTGTGCTCCACACGGTCGGTGAGCCCTACGGTTTCCAGGAGTCCCAGTGCCCGCGGCCTGGCCTCATCCGGTCTCTGCGACCGGACCATGGCCGGAATCATGACGTTTTCCAGGGCCGTGAACTCCGGCAGCAGGAAGTGAAACTGGAACACGAACCCCACGTGGGTGTTTCTGAACAAGGTGATCTCCCGGTCGTTCATGCGGCAGATGTCCTTCCCGCCATAGAGGATTCTGCCGCCCCCGGGACGCTCCAGTCCTCCGAGCAGGTGAAGCAGGGTGCTCTTCCCTGACCCGGAGGCGCCCATGATAGCGACCCCCTCGCCCTTGTCCACGGACATCCCGGCCCCTTTGAGCACCTCGATGAGGGCTGGTCCCCGGGTGAACGACTTGGTGATTCCTTCGACCACGACCATGGGATCAGCCTTCATAGCGCATCACCTCCACCGGGTCCTGCCGTGCGGCCTGCCGTGCGGGATAGATCGTGGCCAAAAACGAGAGCACGATGGACATCAGCACGATGATGCCCACCAGGGCATAGTCCACCTGGGTGGGTACACCGGTGATGTAATATACGTCCATGGGCATGACCTCGATTCCGAAGACGAGCTCAACAAAGCCGATCACTGCATTGAGGTTATAGGTGAGCAAAAGCCCCAGGACAAGCCCCAAGATGGTTCCGCTCAGCCCGATCACCATGCCCAGCGCCACGAAGACCCTCAGAATCTGGCCCGTGGTCGCGCCCATGGAGCGCAATATTGCGATGTCCTTTCTCTTTTCCATCACCATCATGATGAGCGTGCTGATGATGCTGAACACGGCCACGAGAATGATGAAAAGCAGGATGATGAACATCACGGTCTTCTCCAGTTTCAGGGCCGAGAACAGGCTCATGTTCATGTCTTTCCAGGTCTTTGCCCAGTAGCCCGGCCCCAGTGAGCTCATGATCCGCTCGGCAACGGCGTCCGCCTCATAGATGTCGGTGACCTTGATCTCGATGCCCGAGGGGCTTTTCTTCATGAACAGGCCCTTGGCCGCATCCAGAGAGATATAGACCATGTTGTTGTCATACTCGTACATGCCGGTGGAAAAGATGCCCCTCACGACAAAGGACCTCGATTTGGGGATCATGCCCAGCGGCGTGATGGAGCCGGTGGGGGAGATCACGGTCACGGCGTCGCCCACCGAGACCCCCGAACGCAGCGCAAGCTCGGAGCCCAGCAGGATACCGGTCTCGTCAAGGTTCGTAAAATCGCCCTGCACGATGATCTCTTTGAGCCGGATCACCTTTGCCGCGCTTTCGGGCTCGATGCCCCGGATGACCACTCCGGAGACGCCCCCGGGCGCGGAGATCAGCCCCTGGGAGAGGATGAAGGGCGCGGCACCGAGGACTTCGGGGTCCTTGGCGACCGCTTCCTCGACCTCGCGCGGCTGCGGTATGCCTCCCTGGTAGGTGGAGATCACGATGTGTGACTGGGTGCCCAGGATCTTGGTCTTGATGTCCTCCTCAAAGCCGTTCATGACCGAGAGTACGACAATGAGGGCCATCACGCCGATGGCGATGCCGAACACCGAGAGCCCGGAGGTGAAACTGATGAACCGCTGGCTCTTTTTCGCCCTCAAATATCTTTTGGCAACGAGAAATTCAAACCTCAGGATACCTCTCCTTTGCGAAGCAGGGGAAACAAGATGACATCCCGGATGGAAGGACTGTCGGTCAGGATCATGACGAGCCTGTCGATGCCGATCCCCTCGCCGGCGGCAGGCGGCATCCCATACTCGAGGGCCCGGATGTAGTCCTCATCCATCTCGGAGGGACCTTCCTTCTTTTTGAGTTGCTCCATGAAACGCTCGCGCTGGTCAAAGGGATCGTTCAACTCGCTGAAGGCATTGGCGAGTTCCCTGCCGGCGATGTAGAGCTCGAAGCGGTCCACCAGGGCGGGATTCTCCGTGTTTTTGCGGGACAGCGGCGAGACCTCGGTGGGGTACGAGGTGATGAACGTCGGCTGGATGAGCTTCTCTTCCGTGGTCTCTTCAAAGAGGGCGAGCTTCAATTCCCCCAGGGACTCGCCGCCCTCCAGGTTCATGCCCCTTTCCCTGCAGAACGCCAGGGCCCGGGCCCGGTCTTCGAACACCTCGCAAGGGACTCCCCCCACCTCGATGGCGGCCTCTTTGACCGTGTAGCGCTTCCAAGGCGCACGGAGATCGACCTCCATTCCCTGGTAGGTGAGAACCTCTTTGCCCAGGATCTGCCGCGCGACCGCGGAGATCATGTCCTCGGTGAATCTCATGAGGTCGGTATAGTCGGCATAGGCCTGGTAGAACTCCATCATGGTGAACTCGGGGTTGTGCCGGGTGGAGAGCCCCTCGTTCCGGAAGTTGCGATTGATCTCGTACACCCGCTCAAAGCCTCCCACCAGGAGGCGCTTGAGATAGAGCTCGGGCGCGATCCTCAAATACAGGTCCATGTCCAATGCATTGTGATGAGTGAGAAAGGGCTTTGCCATGGCGCCGCCCGCGATGCTCTGCATCATGGGGGTTTCCACCTCCATGAACCCGTGAGAGTCCATGTACGACCTGATCGCACTTATGATCCTGGTCCGGGTGATGAAGGTCTGCCTGGCCTCGGGTGATACGATGAGGTCCACGTAACGCTGCCGGTAGCGGATCTCCACGTCCTTCAAACCGTGCCATTTCTCCGGCAGGGGCTGGAACGACTTGGTCAGCAGCTCAAAGCCCTGGACATAGAGGCTCAGCTCGCCGGTACGCGTCTTGATGGGCGTGCCCCACAGGCCGATGATATCCCCGATGTCGAGCTTTTTGAAGAGCGCATAGGCCTCTTCTCCGAGCTTTGCCTTCTCAAAGAAGGCCTGGAGGCTTCCGGTTGCATCCTGGAAATGGATGAACGATGCCTTGCCGAAGGTGCGCATGGCCATGATGCGCCCAGCCATACGGTGAATGCTCGATACCTTGAGCAGGTCTCCGGCCTCTTTTTCCAGGTACGACCCGATGAAATCCGAGACGTCCGTATCCTTCCTGTAAGTGTTGGGAAAATGGTCAACTCCCATATCCCGCTTCATGGTGTCGTACTTGTCTATCCGTTGCCTGACCAGGCGGTTTATGTCTTCCAATTCATCGGCTCCTGTATTTGCGTCAAATCGAAGGCTATATAGAAGATTTCAACCAGTGAGTCAATAACTCATGGGGGCACGGGGCAATGACACGGATTCGCATGTTTTTTGTGAATTGTTCGCATTTGTGATATACAGGTCTTTTTAAGAAGGGGGCTGCATGGAAATCTCTGCCCGGGAGAAATCGATCCTCATGGGGCTTGCGCGGGAGGCGATCCATCTCATCCTCGGCGGGTCCGTGCCCGGCACCCCCCCTGCCGGGCTGATCACGGCCCGGCTTGGGGAAGAATCCGGGGCATTCGTCAGCATCTATAAGAACCAAACACTCAGAGGCTCCATGGGACTGGTGCTTCCCCTTGTCCCCCTGTGGTTGGCAGTGAGAGAAAGCGCGGTCTACGCCGCCTTCCGGGACCCCCGGTTTTCCCCGATCACAGCGGACGAAATGGATGCCGTCACGCTGGAGATCGCTGTTCTCACCTCGCACGGAAGTGCTGCAGTGTCTCCCGGTGTGGTCTCCGGGGACCACGGGACCGTCTATAGAAAGGATTTTCGCCAGGCAGCGCTGCTGCCCCATCGCGTAGAGGTGCAGGAAGGAGAGGCGTGGCGCACAGCGGCGTATCGAACGGGCACGCCTGGGCCCGGCCCCCGGGAATGGGACGGGGCGGATGTCGTAGAGACCTTCTCTGCGGAGGTCTTCCGGGAGGTATGAGCCCGTTTCAGGACGGAGAATGCCGGGAAGACGGCGATAAAGCGCCTGGAGGGCCGGAGGGGAATGCCTTTTAGCGACAAGGGCGGCAAGGAGGAGTGAGCATGGAGTCATCATGGGGAAAGGGCTTTGACATCCACGCTCCATCCCGGATGCCCCTGAGTCCGGGACGGAACACCCATGCCCCGGGGCAAAAGGCGGACCGCCTCGGCGGCCGCATGCGTTCTCTGGCGCGGCTTCTGAATCCCTGGACGTCACGTTCGCCCCTATCGCATTACTATGCAATCCCGTCGTGCTGGCTGTGCCCGGGAAAAAGGGTCCCCTTCAGCCTCTACCGGAGGTCTGCCTCGGGAGAGCCGGTGAACCTTCTCCCGTCCCACCGGATGTATGTCCCGGCCGAAGACGCACATGACAGGGAAACAGGACCGTCCCGGGTCTTTATCCGGAAAGAGTCGGCCCCCGACCTCCTCCACTATCTTGACAGCAACCTCGACGAGATCATCGATCATCCCCGTATGGACGCCGCGGGCAAGGCAGAGGTCTTCTATTACCTGGCATACCGGAGGCTGGAGGCCGTTTATCGCAGTCCGGGCAGGCTCGTGCTGACAGAGGTGAAGCAGATCATCGCCCTGATGATCGAGCAGATCATCTCCTGTCCGGAAACGCTTCGGCAGGTCTACGATCTCGTACAGAAGAACGCCGCACGGGTATCCGAACACCCCCGGTCCACGATTCTGCATGCGCTCAACGTGGGGATCCTGTCCACCTTCTTCGTCACGACCGTGCTCGCACACCTCCCACGGGAGATCGCCGAAGAGACCGCACTGGCATATTTCTTCCACAACATCGGCATGATGCTCCTCCCGCGGGACGTAGTCAACCATCGGGGCGATCTGAACGACCGGGCCTGGGAGCTCATTAGGCAGCATCCCCGCTGGGGGGTGGAGATCATGGGCAGGAGATATCCGCTGACCCCTGAGATGGGCGGCATCATCGGGGGGCACCACGAGCGCCTCGACGGGACAGGATATCCAAAGGCGCTCACGTCTTCCGGACTGCATTTTTTCATGAAGACCTGTGCGGTCATGGACGCCCTGCACGCTCTGATTTCCCGGAGGGCGTACCGTGATCCCCTTCCCCTTGCGGAGGCCCTGCGAGAGATCAGGCACAGGGTTCCTCAAGGCTATGATCCGAGAATATTCTCGCAGATCATCAGGGTATTCCGCGAGCACGGACTCTTCTGATTCGCCTGTTCACACGTCCAGGCGCACCGGGAGGTTCGACCGCCTGATCTTTTGGCAATCAGGCGGGAAAGGCTTGTCCTGCAGGAGAGAAGAGAGGTGACCGATCAGGTGATGTCTCGAAGGCTGGACACCACCACATCCACATGACGGGCCAGCTCTTCAGCCGGCACGATACCGGCCACCCCTATAGTGAGCATGACGCCCGCGTTCCTGCCCAGGAGCGCGTCCATGACCGTGTCCCCGATCAGGATCGACCTGCCCGGCTCCTTGCCCATGGAGGAGCAGATCTTCTCGATCATGTCGGGTGCGGGCTTCGAGTTGTCTACGCTGTCTGCTCCGAGGACGAGATCGATGTAGGCAAGGGCGCCGATGAGCTCCATGTCCACGAGCGCGTCCGCCCTTTTGTCGTTGGTGGCAACTGCGATGGAAATATTCCTGGATTTGAGCGTCCTCAGGAGATCGAGCGCACCCTGTGCCGCCTGAACGTGCCTCTTGCGTGATTCCGGGCCGAAAACCGCCGCACCCGCCTCTTCGACGATGTGGTGCGCTCTGTCCCACCGGATCCCCTCGCGGTAGAGGCAGTAGGTCAGCAGGGCAGTGCACTCGGCGAACGTGCCCATGGCCAGCAGGCCGTTGCCGTCGACCCATGAATCTTCCACCGAGACGCCCAAGGCATCCTGGACCCTTTGTTTCAATGCGGGTGTCAGCGGGGTGTATGCCCCCAGGCTCGTGATGAGCTCTTCGATGATGCCGATCCAGGTTTTTTCGAAGTCCAGGAGCGTGCCGTCCTTATCGAAGATCACGAGCTCGGTGTCATAGGATTTCCTTGAGACCGTAATGCTGGACAATGCCCGCTCTCCTTTCTCGCGCTGATCCGGCGGTGTAATTACCGGTTGATTCAGTACCATACTTCGGTGGTATATACCAACCGTTTTCAAGGAAAGAGAGACCAGAGGAAAATATCGCTGTGAACATTGATGGCATGAACTATTTCGAAAGGACTCTGCCGGAGACGCGCAGGCCGGGGTGCGGCCGTACGGGCTGGTTGAAGGTCCTGTCCGGGCTCGTGCTCATCGCCGGGATTCTGGTTGCAGGGTCCCTGGCCGGCTGTTCCCGGGGAAAGGGCGAGCAGGCCGCGGTTTCCGGCCCGGATGCCAAGACCCTTGAGATCTCTGTGTGCATGGATGTTCCGCACGAGGATGATCTCCCGGAAAGCCTGATATGGAAAGGCATCCGGAATGCGCACGATCAAAACCGCACCCTGGCCGGGCGCAAGATAGAGCTGGTCCCGAAACAGACCGGCGCCACAACCTTTGATTCTCTCGAAGACATAGCTGATTTTGTCCGGGAAGAGGGGATCAGCGGCCCGATCCTGTTTCGATCGTCCCGGGCCTTCGAGCCGGAGGGCGGGTTTTCCCGGGACAGCGGAGCCTTCATCACGGTGATGCCGTCCGCGCAATGTCTTGTGCAGAAAGGACAGGACTGTACGGCGGTGCAGCTCGGATCGTCCCTGAAAGACCGGGCGCGTGCCGCCGCGCTGTTTGCCAGAAACAGCCTTGGGGCTTCTGATGCCATGATCGTCCTCGATCAGGACGCCCCGGGCTCTGTCCTGCTTGCAAGCAGGTTCTCCTCGGAGATGATCGCGCTGGGCGGGGCGGTCTCCGAGCTCTGCATTCTCTCGGGCGACAAGGCCGATCTTCGGGATGCATTGGGGACTGTGAAGCAGAAGGACCCCGGTGTCATTTATCTGCCGTATGCGGAAAAAACCACGATATCCGCCATCAGGACGCTGCGCGGGCAGAACCTAAAGTCACCGGTCGTGGTGGTGAATGTGCCGCAGGAACAGCGGTTTCTTGCTCAGGGAGGAGACGATCTGGACGGCGTGTATGTGGTGACGGATTTCCGTGCCCCCTCCACCCGGGGAAAAGGGATTTCAAGCTGGATCGGAAGAATCACCGGCAGGCCGGATCTCGAGGCGGCCCGCGAACCGCTGGCAGCCCTTGGAGCCGATGCCTACCTCGCCCTCATGGATCTCCTGCGGGAAGGGCTGCGCGACAGAGGCATTCGCGAGTCTGTTCCATGGCCCGAAGAAAATGGTCCCTCCGCGGATGCGGAGCGTCTCGGGAGCATGGACGCCCTGCACAAACGCATCCATATATACTGTGTGGAAACGGGCGTTATCCAGGGCCAGCATCTAAAATACCTTGAATCGATCGAACCTTGAAGTGAAGATCAGATCTTGGCGCTGATGCTGTGGCTCAGCAGCTTGTCGGAGATCACGGTGTAATCGGGACGATACGTGCCGCTCTCGATCTGCTGCCGGGCCTGCTCGACCTTCTCGGTTCTGATCTCAGGCGCATCGAGCGCAGCATGTTTGATGTCCTGAAACATCTTTACCTTGGCCGATATGTTTATCTTGTCTTGAATGGATATGGTGTTTTGATTCTTCTCGCCGGCTTCCCGTGCCTGATGAGACCGTTCGGCCGCGTTCGTTCCGTATGCCTTGAGTGCCTCGAGATTGGTGGTATTGTTAATTTTCATCTGCACAGACCCCGCTCAGTCCTTTCTTCAGACTATATTCCATGAGCTCTCCGAAGAGTCGCCTGCTTGCTTGAGGTGATATTTTGACAACGTCATGCGCCGGTTCTTTTTCCGAAACCTCCTGTTGACTGTCCTTACCTTTTGATGCGTCCTGCTTCTCATAGCTTTTCATGATGAGATTGACGAAGATGTTTTTGACCTCCATGTACACTCCTTCGTTCGTCCCTTGTATGGTCCGGTCTTTCTCTCTTTATCGGAACGTGACAGGTAACCTTTAAAGTATTTTCATTGCACGAAAAATCAACCCCTTGCCATGGTCTCGCCCGGGAAAATGAAAGCCTCTCTCGGCATAAAGGGAGGAAAAAAATTCCCCCTGACCTTGTATGTGCAGCGGCTTGAACAGCGGATTGGGAGTCTCTGGCATTTTCCTTGCTCAACCGTATCCCAGGAAAGGAGACGGTATGGACCAGGGAATCTACACGGCTGCTGCAGGGGCGATCGCAATGGAGGAAAGGCTGGCAATGATCTCGAACAACCTCGCCAATGTCAACACCTCAGGGTTCAAGAAGGACGCGGTGGTGTTCGAGGATTTCCAGAGGGCGCTCGACACTGCCCGGCTCGCACCCGGGCAGTATCGCACAGTCCCCGTGGATGTGGTTGTGGGCAGGCAGTACATCGATATCACCCAGGGTGCGTTTCAGGAGACCGGCAGTCCCCTGGATGCGGCCATCGTGGGAGAAGGCTTTTTCGTGGTCGCTATGGACAGCGGGCTGAGATATACCAAGGCCGGTTCTTTTCTGGTCTCTCCCGAGGGACTGCTGGTCACTCCCCAGGGCCACACGGTCCAGGGACAGGGAGGAGATATCACCGTGGGCACAGGCAAGGTGAGTATCGATTCCCGGGGCACGGTGATAGTGGACGGCAATGTCGCGGATGTCCTCCAGATCGCCGTCATCGAGGATGATGCGCTGGTGCGGGAAGGAAATGCGCTGTTCGGCGTCAGACAAGGGTACGCACCGGAGGTGATGGATGCCCCGGAGATCCGCCAGGGGTGCATCGAATTGGCGAATGTGGACCCGGTCGTGGAGATGGTGGGGCTCATCACAACCCAGCGGGCATATGAGGCGTTTCAGAAGATGATCAAGTCGGTGGAGGAAACCTACACGCAGTCCATGCACAATGTGGGTATGACCGCCTAGAGAAAGGGGAGGTAAGATATGATCAGGGCGATGTGGTCGGCAGCGACCGGCATGAATGCACAGCAGATGATGATCGATGTCATGGCCAACAATCTGGCCAACGTAAACACCACAGGATTCAAGAAGAGCAGGGCGAACTTTGAGGATCTCTTCTACGCTACCTACCAGGAGGCAGGGGCTCCCACTGCGGCGGGCGGAACCGTGCCCGTGGGCATCCAGGTGGGCATGGGCACGCGCCCGGTGTCGGTACAGAAGATGTTCTCCCAAGGCGACTACCTGGAAACCAAGAACGAGCTCGATATGGCCATCGAGGGGGACGGCTTCTTCCGGTTGCTCTCGGACGACCAAGAGGTGTATTCCCGGGACGGCTCGTTCAAGAGGGACAATGAGGGATTCATCGTGAATTCCCGTGGCAACCGGCTCCAGCCCGACTTTGCCATACCTGAGGATACGGCATCGATCACTGTCGCCAAGGACGGTGAGATCACCTGCCTGTCCAGCCAGGGAGAGGTCATCGCCACCGGACAGATACCCATCTATGTCTTCACCAACCCGGCGGGCCTGAAGGCCCTGGGCATGAATGACTATATCGCCACCGAGGCGTCCGGAGATCCCATCGAGGGAGTTCCGGGAACCGACAACTTCGGTACCCTTGCTCAGCATTACCTGGAGATGTCCAATGTCGACGCCATCGAGGAGATGATCAACATGATCGTGGGGCAGCGGGCGTACGAGATCAACTCAAAGTCCATCAAGACTGCGGATACCATGCTCGGAGTCGTGACCTCCATCGCCAGGTAAGGAGAAATGATGAAACTGCTGGTGCTCCTGAGCGTTTTTGTCACCCTCACTCTCAGCCCGGCTGCAGCAATAGGCGAGAGCAGGGTGATGCTCCGCGAAAAGGCTTTCGTATCGGGCGAATACATCTATCTGAAGGACATTGCATCGCTTGAGGGCGCGGACAGGGAAACACTCTCCGGTATCCCCATCATGAAGACGCCTGCCGGTCCCCTGGGCGTTACTCTCTCCTCGGCGTTTGTTGCCGGAAAGATCGGGGAACGCTATCCGAAACCCGTGGTCATGGAAGGCCCCTCAAGCGTGCAGGTATGCGAAAAGTTCGTGGACCTGTCCGCGAAGGACCTGGCGGATCTCTACCGGAACGGGATCATGGAGAGCAGCCCGTGGAAAAGGGTGGGCGAGGTCGTGATCGAAGACGTGAAGGTGCCCGCCGGCTTTCGGGTTCCCGAGAAATACCGGCATGCGGTCCAGGCAAAATTTTCCCCCCGGGAGGACTTTTTGGGCCTCACCCCGGCAACATTGACCGCAGGCCTGGGGGCCTCGGCCGTTTCATGCCGGGTGAGCGGGAAGGTCCGGGTTATGGCCTCGGTGCCGGTGGCGCGGACGAATCTCACCCGGGGAGCCGTGATCAGCGAGACCGACTTGGAAACCAAGCGCCTGGATATCTCCACCTATCCGGCACTCGCATGGGACAAGAAAGAGTGTGTGGACATGCGCCTCAAGGGGTCCCTGCGCGCGGGTTCGCCCCTGCTCAGGTCGAACATCGAGCAGCCTCCGCTCATCAGCAGGGGAGATCCGGTATTCATCGAGGCCCGATGCGAGGGCCTGGTGGTGCGGGACCGGGGCATCGCGCTCAAGGATGGATTTCTCGAAGAACAGATCCCGGTGAAGAATGCGGCCTCGGGTAAGAAGGTCTTTGGCACTGTTATTGCTGCATCACGTATCGAGGTTATGTTCTAGGAGGGATAGATGAAGGTATATCAAAGAGTTTTCCTACTCGCTGCGATCGTTTCTCTCAGTGCGTGCTCTCACATGAAACCGCCTCCAGGCCTGAGTGAAGACCAGTTCGCCATCCCGGTGGAACAACCGTCCGAGGGTCCTGCATCGCCCGGATCTCTCTGGACCCCGGGCGCCAAGTTTACGGACATGTACAGCGATGCACGGGCGAACCGGGTAGGCGACATCGTGGTGGTCCAGATCGTGGAGAGCTCGTCCGCCAACAAGGAGGCCAAGACCGAGGCCGACAGGACGAGCTCCATGGACAACTCCATCACCGGCGTGCTGGGGCTTCCCCTCGACCGGTCCTCCGTGTTCGGCTACGGGATCACGCCCTCGGTCAGTGCGTCCTCGGTCTCAGAGTTTGAAGGAGAGGGCAAGACCTCCCGCAAGGGGGCGATCTCGGGCACCGTGTCCGCCCGTGTCGAGCGCGTCCTTCCTTCGGGGAACATGCTGATCAGGGGCAAGAAACAGACCCGGGTGAACAGCGAGAACCAGTACATCATCATCTCCGGCATCATCCGGCCCGAGGACATCAGCGTGAACAACACCATCCAGTCCACATACATCGCAGACATGCAGCTTGACTACTACGGAAGCGGCATCATCGGGGATCAGCAGAGCAAGGGATTCATCGCCCGGGCCATCGACAAGGTCTGGCCCTTCTGAGGTGTGCAGTGAAGAGACTGATCTTGATATGCCTTTTCGCTTTCCTCGCAGCGGATTCCTGGGCCGTAAGGGTCAAGGATATGGTGGAGATCCAGGGCGTGAGGGAAAACCGGCTGGCGGGCTATGGGCTCGTGGTCGGTCTCAACGGGACGGGTGACAAGGCCGGGTCGCAGTTCACCATCCGGTCGCTGGCCAACATGCTCAGAAACATGGGCATCACTGTTGACCCCAATATGCTCAAGGTCAAGAACGTGGCGGCCGTCATGGTGACCGCCAATCTTCCCCCCTTTGCCAGGAGCTCCCAGAAGCTGGACTGCACGGTCTCCTCTGTAGGCGATGCATCGTCGCTTGCCGGAGGCACCCTGATCTCGACGCCCCTTCACGGGGCCGACGGCAAGGTGTACGCGCTGGGCCAGGGCCCTCTCTCGGTGGGAGGATTCTCCGTAGGCGGGTCGTCAGGTTCGGAGGTGACCAGGAATTTTCCCACTGTGGGCATGATACCCGGGGGAGCCGTGGTCGAGCGGTCTCTCGAACTCGATCTCGGGCAGCAGCTGACACTGGTCATGAACAGCCCGGACTTCACCACGGTCTCGCGCACGGTGAAAACCATCAACAGCCGGATCGGGGGCACGGTGGCCAGGGCGATCGATCTTTCCACCATCGAGGTGGACATCCCGGAGGACTATCGGGACAAGACTGTGGAGTTCATAGCCCTGATCGAATCCGTGGAGGTCTCCCCTGATGTCCGGGCCCGGGTGGTTGTCAACGAGCGGACCGGCACCGTTGTCATGGGAAGTAGCGTCAGAATTTCGACAGTCGCCATTGCGCACGGAAACCTGAGCATCGAGATCACCGAGGATCCGGCCGTGTCGCAGCCCGGTCCCTTCTCCCGGGGCGCCACCACGATCATCCCTCAGACCGGTATCAGTGTGAGAGAAGGCGGGCAGCAACTGGTGATGCTCCCCACAGGCACCAGCATCGGAGATCTTGTCTCCGCGCTCAATGCCATCGGCGTCTCGCCCAGGGACCTGGTGATCATTCTCCAGTGCATCAAAAGAACCGGTGCGCTGCATGCGGACCTGGAGGTCATATGATCAAGGGAATCGCTGAGCTGCACCATATCAGGGAAACGAACCCGGCCAAGGCCGTCGATCTGGCCTGCAGGGAGTTCGAGTCCATCTTCGCACACCAGCTTTTGAAAACCATGGGGGAATCGATGCCGGACGGGCTGTTCGGTGAAGGCCTGGCATCGGATATCTACCAGGACATGCTCTTTCAGTCCATCGCCCGGTCCATGGCGGAAACGGGCGCATTGGGGATCGGAGACATGCTCAGACAGCACATGCAGGGCCTGAACATGCAAGAGGATGGATCAAGCGGGCAGGGGGGAGGTCGATAAGATATGATATCGAGTCCTTATCCCGCTAAGGCAAGAAGGAAAAGAGAAGGAGGCGGCATGATGACTGAATCCGACAGCACTGCATATACCCGGATGATCGATCGGATCGAAAGGGAGAAAGAACTGGTGGAACGGCTCACCGAGCTTCTCCAGGAAGAACTTGAGTTCATCGCCAATCAGGACATCGAGTCGCTCGAGGAATCCATGCCCGAGAAATACCGCCTCCTCCAGGATATCCAGGAAAACAGGCGGGATATGGATACCCTGGAGGGCGAGCCCCATCCCCGATGCGCCGAGCGGATACGCCTTCTCCAGCAGGAGCTCGTGATGCTCTGGAAAAGGACATCAGGCCTCAATGAGCTGTCCAAGTCCCTGGTAACCGGCAGGCTGGAAGAAATCGGGAATCAGCTTGAGATTTTCTTCTCGGGAGAAAAGAGCGGATACAACCGCCAAGGGAAGAAGGCCGGAGGGTTTCCCCGGGCCATAAACACAGGAGCGTGATATGCCGGGAATCGGAGGAGCGCTGGATATCGCCAGGTGGTCGCTGTATTCGTCTCAGCTGGCCATCGAGGTTCTATCGCATAATATCGCAAATGCCAACACCCCGGGCTATTCGCGCCAGCAGCTTAAAATCGAGTCGAATGTCCCCATCACCATGGGGCCGGGGCAGATCGGTACCGGGGTGAAGGCCACGGAAGTGACGCGCTACTATGACGCCTTTATCAATGAACAGGTGACCCTCAAGAAATCCCAGTATTACTATTGGGATGCGCAGAACCACGCCATGGAGGAGATCGAGACCATCTTCAACGAAAGCGACGAGTACGGGCTCAACAAGATCATGGGCGAGTTTTGGAATGCCTGGAGCGATCTCTCCAACAACCCGGAGGGCTCCCCCGAGCGCGAGGCCCTGCTGGCGAAATCGAACAACCTCATCCAGTTCATAGGAAATCTCGACTACAATCTCAGGGAATACCAGAGGCACCTCGACTCCAGCATCAGGGGATCGGTGAACCAGATCAATGGGCTCATAAAGCAGATAGCCGATCTCAACAATCAGATCTCCAGCGTGGAGATCAACGGCATCATAAATGCGAACGATCTGCGCGACCGGCGAGAGCTTCTCCTGGAAAACCTCGCTGAATACCTGGATATCAGTTACTATGAAGAGGAGTCGTCTGGACAGGTGATGGTGTACATCCTGGGCGGCACTCCGCTGGTGCTGGGAAAGGACCACTATGCCCTCGATTACCAGCGCAACCCCGCCACCGGGTTCACCGATATCCTATGGAAGGATCTCTCGGGAAGAACCATCAATCTAACGAACAAGCTGGAGGGAGGAAAGATCGCCGGATGGGCGAACGTGCGGGACACCAAGATCGGCTCGTATCTCGACTCCATGAACTCCCTGACCAAGGAACTGGTATGGCAGGTGAACGCGCTCCACTCCGAAGGGGTGGGGCTGGACCCAGTGAGCTCGCTGACGGGCACCGTGGAGATAACCGATCCAACCGACGATCTGGGTGCGGATTTTCTTTTCTCTGACAGATTTGTGTCCGGAGGGCAGTTCGAGATCGTTGCCTATGACGCGGATGGAGAGGTATCCAACATCTATGTCATCGATCCCACCGGCGACACTGTAGGCGATCTGATCACCGAGATCAACACCGAGGCCGGTGCCGGAGGCGGAGAGTTCACCGCATCCCTGAACGCCGCCGGCTTCTTCACCATCCAGGCCAACGGGAGCCATACCTTTGCCATCAAGCATTCAAGCGGCGCGGAATCGAGCAACGCCCTTGCCGTCATGGGGGTGAACACTTTCTTTTCCTGGATCGAGGAATCCGGCGTGCCGAACGACGATGTGTTCGATATCACGCAGACCCTCGGCATCAACGCAGAGCTCATGGCCGACTCGTCGCGGATCGCGGCCGGATACCTCGACGGCAACGGCCGGGTGGCGCCCGGGATGAACAATGTCGCACTGGCTGTCTATTCCGTCCAGGATCAGGTGATCTCCAATCTCGGCGGGACAGGGCTTGACACCACCCTTGATGCGTACTTCAGCTCGTTCATCGCCGAAGTGGGAGTGGATGTCCAGAACGCGAGCCTCAACAAAAAGTACAACGAGACACTCCTGGATCAGTATATTCAGAGAAAGGAAAGCGTGACCGGCGTCAACCTCGATGAGGAGATGGCCGATATACTGAAGTATCAGCACCTCTATCAGGCTGCGGCAAAGCTCATATCCGTGTGCGACGAGATGATGCAGACATTGCTTTCCGTAAAATAATCAGGTAGTATTCCCACCTAAAAAAGAGCGATGTTCAGGGGGGGATGATTGCTGATACTCACCCGAAAAGTGGGAGAAACCGTAGCCATAGGAGACGATATCCGGATCTCCATCGTGGAGATCAAGGGGACCCAGGTCAAGCTGGGCATTCAGGCCCCGAAGAACGTCGAAGTACACCGCGAAGAGATCTATCTCAAGATCCAGGAGGAAAACCGGCGCGCAGCGCTCGTTACTAAGGATTCCCTCGGCGCCGCTCAAGAGCTCATCATGATCAAGAAGAGTTCTTGAGGCCCGGTAGCCGGAAGACTATATTTAAGAATAGAGTAAACACAGGAGGTACCTTTCATGGGTTTTCTTTTCCGCTTCATCACGGGTGCAATTCTTTTTCCGTTCAAGCTCGTCAAGTTCATCCTCGCCGACATCGTCATCTTCGGCATCATCGGGGGGGTGATGTCTCTCGTCAGGTCGGTCTTACGGTTTCTGTTCAAGCCGCTTTCACTCGCTGCAGTCACAGGGGGCGTCCTTGTGTTCCTTTTCTCGGATGACGAGAGGAGAAACAAGGTCAAGGCCCTCATCGGCATGTGAGGTCCCGAGAAATTTCCTGAACCCCGCCGGGTGGACCGGGGAAGGGCCCGGGGATAAAGCAACCGGGGCAGAACCGGCGTGTCTCAGCCCCGGCCGGCTCAGGGACTATTCCTAGCACCCGGTGAACCTGTGCTTTTTGAGACAATCGGCTGCCTTTCGTATGGGGCATGCGTCTCCATCCGGACACGGGAATACGGTTTTTCAAACAGAAGCGGTCTGATTTCCTGCGGCTCTGCTGGAGAAAAAAATCGAAAGGAAAAGGCTGCCCTTTTGCTTCCAGCGGGGCAGCCTCCTGTCAGAGGCTGCCCCGGGCCTTCTCTCTTCTTATCCCAGGATGTACTGAAGGAAAGGGTTTGCGTAGAGCAGGATGAGCGCTATAACGAGCGCGTAAATGGCCAGAGATTCGATCATGGCCAGACCGAGGATGAGCGCGGTCAGTATCTTGCCCGATGCCTCGGGATTCCGGGCGATGCCGTCGCATGCCCCCTGCACGCCGTGACCCTGGCCGATACCGGTGCCCACGGCTGCGATGCCCATGCCGAGGCCGGCGGCAACGGCGACCCAGCTGAAGAACTGAATTGCCTCAGGACTTGCGCCACCCTCCTGGGCGAAGGCCATGGCTGCAAAGACCAACATGAAGAAAACCGAAGCCCCCAAAGAATACAAAACCTTTTTCATAAGATCCTCCTAATATTTTGTTTTCAGCGCCATATATGAAAAAGCTGGCGAGCAACCGCATGCCCTACCAGCTTTTTTCTCCGGTGCAGCGATAATCGGACCTATCACCGGAAGCATGGATCGTTGCCTAGTGCCCCTCCTCCATTGCTCCGCTGATGTACATCATTGCGAGCAGGGTGAATACAAAGGCCTGGAGGAGAGCGGTGAAGAGCATGAGCACGAGCATGGGGATGGGCATCAGGAAGGGAACGAGGAAAAGCAGCACGATGAGAACGAGGTCCTCGCCGAAGATGTTTCCGAAAAGCCGCATGGTCAGGGAAAGGGGCCTGGCCAGGTGCCCGATCACCTCCACGGGGAACATGATGGGCGCCATCCACCAGACAGGCCCGAAGAACTGCTTGATATATTTTGCACCATGGACCTTCACGCCGATGATGTGGGTGAGAAGAAAGACTGTCAGCGCCATGGAGAGGTTGGTGTTGAGATTGGCGGTGGGAGAATAGAACCCCGGGATGATGCCGCCCACATTGCATACCAGGATAAAGAGGAAGATCGTGGCCATGAGCGGGAAAAAGATCATCCCCTTCTCGCCCATGGTGTCCACCAGCAACCCCTTGAGCCCGCCGATCACCACCTCGAGGAAGTTCTGAAGCCTTCCGGGCACCAGCTTGATGTTTCGCGCCACGAGGAACGACAGCAGGATGATGACGATCATGTAGAACCACGTGAAGGTGACCTGGACCATGTGGTTGCCGTCGGTGAGGTTGAAGTGCTCGTGCAGGAAATGGTACAGAGGTTTGTTGATGAAATCCAAGATAAGAAAGCCGTGTTCCATATCAGTTCCCTCCCTCAAAAATATACGTGAAACACGCATAGCTCATGATACCCAGGATAATGACGGACAACCCGAGCAGAAGCCCGATAATATCCACTTTTGCATAGGCGATCAACAGGTAGAGGACAGCGCCCATGGTGAGCAGTCTGATGAAGTAGCGTCTGGCCATGAACGACCTTCCCTGCCGGGCGGTAAGCGTGACAGCAGCCCTGGCATGCCGGTAGAGCCACTGGTAATTGATCATGCACACCACCCCGCCGATAAAGACCCCGGAGGCGAAGTGCCTGCCCAGGACAAGGAGACTCGCCAGGCACAGCAAAAGCCAGATGCCCACAGAGATGAGTTCGATGCGCTTCTGTACGGGGTCTTTACCCGTGATCGGGACCATCGGACTTCCCTTCTTCGTTGAAGAACCTCATGTAGGTCTTGTACATGATCCGGAACCCGGCGAGGATGCCGCCGAAGATGAACACCAGGGTCAGGATGGGCTCTGTCCCGAACGTTTTGTCAAGATAGAAGCCTGCCGCCAGGCCAAGAACGATGCACAGCACCATGGCGATTCCCATGGTGCTCAAATCAGCAACCGTGAGATACATCTTTTTCTTATCTTTATCGTTCATTTTCCTATGCCCCGGGTTATCGACGAGTAGGCATATTACTGAATAGCGATTCATAATGCAAGTGAGTTTTTATTGAAAGGGGCTTGCCGGGGGGTATCCGGTGCGGCCTCGGTCCTCTGAAGGCTCGAGGTCGAGGGCTTCAGGGTTGAACCTTTTCAGGGAATTGGTGTAGATTCTTCACCATGAAGAGAATCAACGGGATTGACAGGAAACTCCTCGAATTCGTCCAGGATGACCTGCCGGCGGGGAAGAGGCCTTTCGATGCCTGGGCCAAGGCCCTCGGCATCGAACCGGAGGAGCTCATCTCCCGGCTCGAGCTGCTCAATCAGCGGGGGATCATCCGGAGCGTCAAGGCCATACTGCGCCACCGTAAGGCAGGCTTTTCCTCCGGGGCCATGGTCGTGTGGGCCGTGCCCGAAGACCAGGTCGACCGGATCGGGCGCGAGCTTGCTTGCCGGCAGGAGATCTCCCACTGCTACGAGCGCCCCGGCTTCGGTGAATTCAATCTTTTTTCCATGATCCACGGCAGGACGGACGACGGGGTCCTCCGGATCATCAGGGATATCTCGTCCGCGCTCAACATCGGCAGGTACCGGGTGTACTGGAGCCTCAGAGAACTGAAGAAATCATCCGTGAATTATATCAGGGAGGAAAGCGGTGAAGAATGCTGAGCTCTTCGAGCGGGCAAGGGTGCATATCCCTTCGGGGGTGAACTCTCCGGTGAGGGCCTTCGGCAGGGTGGGCGGAACGCCCAGGTTTATCCGGGAGGCAAAAGGTCCCTACCTGGTCGATGCCGAGGGAAAGCGATACATCGATCACGTGCTCTCCTGGGGGCCCATGATACTCGGGCACTCCCATCCCGAGGTGGTGGAGGCGGTGAGCAAACAGGCAGGCAGAGGGATGAGCTTCGGAGCCCCCACCGAGCTCGAGGTGGAGATGGCCGAGCGGCTGTGCGAGGCCGTCCCCTCCATGGACAAGGTAAGGCTCGTCAACTCCGGCACCGAGGCGACCATGAGCGCTGTCCGGCTCGCGCGGGCATTCACATCCAGGGATCTCATCGTCAAATTCGAAGGATGCTACCACGGGCACGTGGACAGCCTCCTGGTCAGGGCGGGCTCAGGTGCGCTCACCTTCGGCATCCCCGATACCTCGGGCGTTCCCGGGGCCATCGCATCCACCACGGCCGTGCTTCCCTATAACGACGCAGAGGCTCTCCGGGCATTCATGGCCGCACACGGCTCCCGGGCAGCCGCGGTGATCGTTGAGCCGGTGGCCGGGAACATGAATGTCGTGCTTCCCCGCAAGGGCTTTCTGGAGGGCCTCCGGGAAATCACCCGGGAGCACGGGGCCCTGCTGATCTTCGACGAAGTGATCACGGGCTTCAGGTTCTGCTACGGCGGGTACCAGGACACGGCGGGCATCAGGCCCGATCTCACCTGTCTGGGCAAGATCATCGGCGGCGGAATGCCGGTGGGCGCATTCGGCGGAAGGGCCGATATCATGGCCCTGCTCGCCCCCGAGGGCCCGGTCTATCAGGCCGGCACCCTTGCCGGGAATCCTGTGGCTGTCACGGCCGGGCTCGCAACGCTCAAGGTGCTCAAGCGGGAAAATCCCTATCCGGCTCTGGAGAGCTCGCTGGCCGGGCTGACGGCAAGCATGGAGGAATCCGCCCGCCAGGCAGGCATCGCTCTTAAGGTCAACCGTCTGGGGAGCATGGCCGGGGTGTTCTTCTCAGAAGGTCCGGTAGAGACGTTCGAACAGGTCATGTCGTGCGATGCGAAGAGGTACGCCCGGTTTTTCCATCACATGCTCGATCAGGGAGTCTACCTCGCGCCCTCGCCCTTCGAGGCCCTGTTCGTGAGCGCCGCCCATACCCCGGATGTGCTCGATGCCGTGGCGGATGCGGCCCGCACGTGCATGGCTAGACTCTGACCGAAGGCTTGACTGCGCTGTTGTCCTTGAACTCGAATACCGGCACCAGGGGAAGGACCTCCTCCTTGTCGTCCGGGAAAGCCAGTTCGATGACCTCGCCGATGTTTTCCACGTAGTGGATCGTGAGGTCTTGGATCACGTCCGGCTCGATGTCACCCAGGTCCTTTTCGTTCATCCTGGGCAGGATGATCTCGGTGATGCCGGCCCGGCGCGCCGCCAGCACCTTCTCCTTGATGCCCCCCACGGGCAGGACCACGCCCCGCAGGGTGACCTCGCCGGTCATGGCCAGGTTTTCCCGAACCACCTTGCCGGTCACCAGCGAAATGAGTGAGGTCACCAGGGTGATGCCAGCGGACGGACCGTCCTTGGGAATGGCCCCTGCAGGAACGTGGATATGGATGCCCTTGCCCTGCTGGATGGGCCGGGCCGCGCCCTTGATGATGCTCAGGGCGATCCGGGCCGATTCCTTCATCACCTCGCCCATCTGGCCCGTGAGGATCATCTCGTCCTTGCCTTCCACCAGGGCCGATTCCACGAAGAGGATCTCCCCTCCATAGGGGGTCCAGGCAAGCCCGGTGGCGACGCCCGGAACCCGGGTCCGGTGCCTGGCTTCGGGAAGGAAGCGGACAGGCCCCAGGGCCTGTTCCACAAAGGGTTTGTCCACCACGAATCTTTCTCCGCCCTGTTTTGCCACCTTGGAGGCGATCACCCTCAGGCAGGAGGCGATCTCGCGCTTGAGATTCCTTACCCCGGACTCCCGGGTATAGGAGCGGATGATGTGGTCGACAGCCTTCTCGGTAAAATCGATCTCCCGGCCTGAGAGCCCGTTGGCCTCGATCTCCTGGGGGACCAGGTAGTGACGGGCGATCTGGATCTTGTCCTCGCGGGTGTACCCCTCGATCTCCACGATCTCCATCCGGTCTCTGAGCGCAGGCGGGATGGTATCGACGACATTGGCGGTCGTGATGAAAAACACCTGGGAGAGGTCGTAGTCCACGTTGAGATAATGGTCTACGAAGTGGGTGTTCTGCTCAGGATCAAGGGCCTCCAGCAGGGCCGAGGCCGGATCTCCATGAATATCGTGGGAGAGCTTGTCGATCTCGTCGAGCATGAAGACCGGATTGGTGCTCTGCGCCGTCTTGATGCCGTTGATGATCCTGCCGGGCATGGCGCCGATATAGGTCCTCCTGTGCCCTCTGATCTCGGCCTCGTCACGCACGCCTCCGAGCGAGATGCGGACGAACTTTCTGCCCATGGCCCGGGCTATGGACTTGCCAAGGGAGGTCTTTCCCACCCCGGGGGGACCCACGAAGCACAGGATGGGGCCTTTCAGGTCGCTTTTGAGCTTCTTCACCGAGAGGTACTCGAGTATCCGCTTCTTTGGCTTGCGCAGGCCAAAGTGGTCCTGATCGAGGATATCTTCCACATTCTGGATCTCGAGATCGTCCTCGGTCTTTTCATGCCAGGGCAGGTCGAGAATCCAGTCGAGATAGGTCCGGATGGTGACGTACTCGGACGATCCCGGCTGCATCCGGGTGATGCGCTTGACGTCCTTGCCCACCTCGCGCTTCACCTCCTCGGGCAGTCCCTTGGCCTCGAGCTCTTTCTTCAATTCCTCGATCTCGTCCTCGATATCTCCCTGAGTGTCGCCCAGCTCCTTCTTGATGGCCTTGAGCTGCTG
>JALNWY010000031.1 GCA_023230665.1 Deltaproteobacteria bacterium | reverse complement strand
TCCAGCAGCTCAACCAGGTCGTCCAGCAAAACGCCTCGGCATCCGAAGAAATGTCGTCCACTGCTGAAGAACTCTCCTCTCAGGCCCTCCAACTCCAGGATACCATCGCGTTCTTCAAGATCGACGGAACCAGCACCAGGAGAGCTATAGCCACCCAGGGCGTTTCGGGCGCACCAAAGATCCCGGCCAATGGAAAGATCAAGGGATCTCAAGCTGTTCAGCGCGATGTGCCGAAGATACCCTCGGGCTCTTCTCACGGGATACGGCCTTCGGGGGTAAACATCAGCCTGGACGATGCCGATAGCAGAGGTGACTCCAAGGACAGTGAGTTCGAGCGCTACTGAAGAGATGAGGAGAACGTCATGAGCGTACAAGGAATAACCGAGACCACCCAGTATCTCTCGTTTCATCTCGACGAGGAGGAATTCGCCCTGGAGATCACCCGGGTCAGAGAGGTGCTGGACTTCACGCGGATCACCAAGGTGCCCCAGTCGCCGCCCTTCATGCGAGGCGTGATCAACCTGCGAGGCACCGTGGTGCCCGTAGTGGACCTCAAGGACAAGTTCGGCATCGGGAACACGGACAAAACCGTCAATACCCGGGTCATCATCTGCGAGGTCGACGTGGACGGCGACATGACCACCCTGGGCGCACTGGCAGATTCAGTGCACGAGGTCATGGAAATCGAGCCCGAGCACATCGAGCCTGCGCCCAAGATCGGCACCCGGCTCAACACCGAGTTCTTAAGGGGCATGGGCAAACGCGATGAGGAGTTCATCATGATCCTCGACATCGACCGGGTCTTTTCCGCAGACGAGCTCTCGCTCGTCTGCCAGTCGTCGCCGGGTGCGGCTGACCGCTGCCGCCAGGAGGAGCCCCGGGAGGTGTGCTCACCGGAGATTCCGGGATAGATCAGGCCCCCTTTACCGCTGGGTGGCCGTGCCGTGGCGCGGCCACCCAGCGGATAGAGAGACATGGAACAGAAGAAGGTTTAAGGAGAAAATGGGATCAACGCAGAAAAACACTGCTGCCTTTCCGCACACCAGCATGTCGCAGGGTCTGTTTTCAAGGCTGAGCGAGATCATCTACCAGGAAAGCGGGATCAAGATGCCGCTGACGAAAAAGACCATGCTGGAGGCCAGGCTTCAGAAACGTCTCAGATCCATCGGCCTGGGCTCCTACGACGAGTACTGCAGCTATCTGTTCAGCCCCGAGGGCATTGCCAATGAGCTCGTGCACATGATCGACGTGGTCACCACCAACAAGACCGAGTTCTTTCGCGAGGCCCAGCACTTTGAATATCTCATTGAAAACGTGGTGCCCGGGCTCATTGAGATTAAGGGCGCGGGAGTCCGAAGGCCGTTCATGGTATGGTCTGCGGCCTGCTCCTCCGGTGAAGAGCCGTATACCCTGGCCATGGTGCTCGACCAGTTTTCCCGTAAGATCCAGGGGTTCACCTTCCAAGTCCTGGGCACCGATATCTCCACCCGGGTGCTTCAGACCGCCCGGGACGGCATCTACGACGAGGAGCGCGCAGAGCAGATTCCCTTTGAATTCAAGCGCAATTATCTCATGAGGAGCAGGGACCGGAGCAAGGGGCTGGTCCGCATCGTGCCCGAGCTCAGGGCCCACGTGAAGTTCCGCCGGCTCAACTTCATGGCCGAGGATTTCGGCATGCGCGAGAAGATGGACGTCATCTTCTGCCGCAATGTGCTCATCTACTTTGACCGTTCCACCCAGGAGACCGTGATCAACCGGATCTGCGGGCACCTTCACCCGGGCGGATACCTCTTTACCGGCCATTCGGAAACCATCAACGGCATGAGGGTCCCCCTGACGCCGGTGGCCAACACCGTGTCGAGGAGGATCCAGTCGTGACCTGTCTGGCCGAGCGTAGAATCAAGGCCTGTTACCTGAAACCCGGAGAGGTCCACCTCACGATCGATCCATCGCTTGTGACCACGGTTCTGGGCTCCTGCCTGTCCATCACCATGCACCACCGGGCAACAGGGATGAGCGTGATCTGCCACGCGGCCATGCCCAGTATCGCCCAGGACAGGAACGGGAAGAAAGAGGCCGTGTTCCAGTATGTGGACTCCTCCCTGCAGTGGATGATCGAGCAGTACACCGGCAAGGGGATCAGGCTGCGCGATATCGAGGTAAAGATGTTTGGCGGGTCGGCCATGTTTCAGGATACCCGCTCTCTTGGAAAAAACATGAACGTCGGGAAGAAGAATGTCGATGTTGCCCTGGCCTTTTTCAAGAAACACCGGATCCGGCTGAAGGCCTGGAATGTGGGAGGAAACCGGGGCCGCAAGATCATTTTCAACACCCGTACCGGCGAGGTTCTCGCCAAGTTCATCACCGGGGCAGAGGCGTCACAGATCGACTTCGGGGGAAGGAGATGAAAAAAATACGGGTGCTCATTGTCGACGATTCCGCCCTGGTGCGCCAGACGCTCCAGGAGATCCTCTCGTCCGACCCGAGGATCGAGGTCATGGGGGCAGCGTCCGACCCGTACGCGGCTGCGGAAAAAATGCGGATAGAGGCGCCCGACGTGATCACCCTGGACGTGGAGATGCCCAGGATGGACGGGCTCACCTTCCTGAAGAAGATCATGGATCAGCACCCCATTCCGGTGGTGATCTGTTCGTCGCTCGCAGGCAAGGGCACCGAAACTGCCATGAAGGCGCTGGAGTTCGGGGCAGTCGAGGTGATTCACAAGCCGTCTTTAGGCACCAAGCAGATGCTGCAGGAGTCCACCACACTCATCTGCGACGTGGTGGTGGCCGCATCGAGAACCCAGGCGAGAAAAAAACCGCTCGACTACTCGCTGGCCACGCCCAAGCTCAACGCAGACGCTGTCATCCCCCGCGCCAGACCGGACGCACAGCTTCAGACCACGGAGAAGGTCGTGGTGGTGGGCGCATCCACGGGAGGGACCGAGGCGTTGCGGGTGCTTCTGGAGGCCCTTCCTGAAAACTGCCCGGGAATCGCGATTGTCCAGCACATGCCCGAGGGATTTACCAAGGCGTTCTCCCAGAGGCTGGACGGCCTGTGCCGCATCACGGTCAGAGAGGCCTGCAACAACGATACGATTCTCCCCGGGCATGCGCTGATCGCACCGGGAAACAGGCACCTTCTGCTCAAGAGGAGCGGGGCCCGGTACTATGTGGAAATCAAGGACGGCCCCCTAGTCTGCCGCCACCGGCCGTCGGTGGATGTCCTGTTTCGTTCTGCCGCGCGCTATGCCGGCAGAAACGCCATCGGCGTGATCATGACCGGCATGGGTGACGACGGGGCCCGCGGCATGCTGGAACTCAGGGAATCGGGGGCATACACCATAGCGCAGGACGAGAGCTCCTGCGTCGTGTTCGGGATGCCGGCCGAGGCCGTCAGGATGGGCGGGGTGCAGAAGGTGCTGCCGCTTCAGGCCATACACCGGGAGATCATGAAGGCATACAACGCAACTCCTACGATTGGACAAAAAGAATGAAGATACGACAACTCACCAGGCTGATCAAAAACAGACTCCCTGCCGGATCAGATGCAGAAAACCGGTCCGGCAAGGCGGCAGGCTCATGGATTACCGCACTCTCAAAGGTCACGGCCAACCTGAGCACGCTGGAGACCAAAACCGAACAGGACTTTCTCCAGGTCGGAGAAAAGCTCCAGGATTTTCACCAGCGGTCCACGGAGATGGCCGAGACCGCCTCCCGGGTACTGGGGCTCATGACCGGCGAGGAATTTCACCGGTCGATAAGCTCGCTCATGGATATTATCGAGGAACTGCGGCGCCACCTGGAAATGTCGCGGGATCATTCCGAGAGGACCTCGCAGGTGCTCGGGCAATATTATGACACCTTGTGCTCCGTGTCCTCGTCCCTGGAGGACTTCAAGCTCCTCGTGCTCAACCTGCGGATGCTGGGCTTTTTCACCCGGGTGGAGAACGTGCACCTCTTCACCAGCGATTCGGGGTTCAGTTCGCTCACCGACGATGTGAAGAATCTCTCGGAGAGTGTCAGGGAAAAATCCATTGAGATGAAGAGAAAGACCGATACCCTCCTGTCCACCATCAGCCAAACCCTCTCAGATATGACAGCTGCTCAGAAAATGCAGGGGGCCCAGACCGAGATGATGCTCCAGCACATCGAATCGAACCACACGATCCTGAGCACGAAAACCGAAAACGCGACAAGCAGCGCGCACCGCATCACGCAAAGCATCGGGAAGATCACCGGCAACATCGAAGAGATCGTGTCGGGCCTGCAGTTTCACGACATCACCCGGCAGCAGATCAGCCATGCCAGAGAGGCCCTTGAGGGCATTGTCTCAGACATGGAGGCAGGGCAGAAACCCTGGCCTCAGCTCGCGGGCATTGCACTGGAGATCTGCTCTCTTCAGGCCCTGCAGCTTTCCCAGTCTCAGAACGAGTTTTTCAATGCCGTGGAGAGCATCCTGGGCAACCTGGGAGGCATAGCCCGCAATGTCAGGGAAATCATGCGCGAGGCCAATGCCGTTGCCTGGGCGTCTGACTATGAGGGCATCGGCTTCATGGAGGAGATCGGTTCGGGCATCTCCTCGGTTCTCACCGCCCTTGATCAGGATATCTCGGAACAGACGCGCCTGACCTCCACCATCAGGTCGGTCAGCGACATGGTATCGGAGATGTCATATTTCGTAAAAGGAATCGATGGCCTGGGTCTGAAGCTCCAGCTCATCGCACTGAACGCCCGGATCAAGGCTGCCCATATCGGCAGCGAGGGCGCGGCCCTGGACACCATCTCGGGCAGCATCTACGAGCTTTCGAAAAACTCTCGTTCAGATACGCTCGCCCTCTCGAACACCCTGGCAGAGGTGGGAGAAGCGGCCCAGTCCTTTGGCCAAGACCTGGCGGCGATCCAGGAAGACCAGCAGGGGCAGGTGGAAAGACTCATGAACAGCCTTCAGTCCATCATCGCCTCGCTCCACGAAGTAAATACCCAGGTCATGGCCGCTGTCACGGACATGAACAACCAGGGCGAATCGCTCGCGCAGGACATCACCGCCATGATCAGCCAAGTCACAGTGCACCAGGAGGTGAACGATGCCTTAAAAGATGCCCGGCAACGAATCCTGCGGGTCGTGGACGAAATAGAGGCCGCCTTCCCCGATCACGACAGGTCAGCAGACGAAACCTGTCTCCAGACCCTGGACGGGCGCTACACCATGGAAAGCGAGCGGGATGTCCATATCAGGCACGTGGGGCGAGAAGCCGAAAGGGTACATGTCGGCCTAAAACGCCCGGCCCGAGGAGATCTGGGCGAAAATGTCGAGCTGTTTTAAATAAATGCGCAGGAGAATAAAGAGGCTCGAAAAGGAGAGCTGCAATGGGAAATATCACCTGGCAGGACAAGGCAGGAGGAAGGGGCAGGACCTTGAAACTCGAGGGGACGCTGACCATCGAAACAGCATCGGAACTCAAAGACGTCCTTCTTCAGGCCCTGGAGACGGCAGAACCTCTCGAGATGGACATGAGCGCGGTGGAATCGGTCGATCTGGCATGTGTGCAGGTGCTCTGCTCGGCACACTGTTCCTTTCATCATGCAGGCCAAAAAATGACCCTTGCCGGCGGCATCCCCGCAGGAATCCATGCCGCGCTTGAGGCCCTGGCCATCAGCCCGGATGCATGCGACTCACCCTGCACCCCGGAGTGCCCATGGAAGAAGGGAGAAGACCATGAGTAAGAAGATATTGACCGTGGACGATTCGGCCAGCATCCGACAGATGGTCTCCTTTACCCTCAAAAAAGAAGGATATGAGGTGATCGAGGCATCTGACGGAAAAGATGCGCTGTCCAAGATCGGCCCCTCAGGGGTGAGCATGGTGATCACAGACCTCAACATGCCCAACATGAACGGGATTGAGCTCATCCGGGCCTTGCGTACCAACCCTTCGTACAAGTTCACGCCCATCGTTATGCTCACCACCGAGTCCCATCAGGACAAGAAGGATTCGGGCAGACAGGCGGGCGCGACCGGCTGGATCGTGAAACCATTCAAGCCCGAGCAACTCGTTGCCGTGGTGAAAAGGCTGCTCGGATAATTTTTTTAAGAGACAGGCGAGTTCTCACTTTTTAGGAGATATGCATATGGACGCACAAAAACAGCTCTACCGCGAAGAGGCATTCGAGCTGCTGGCAAAACTCGAGGAGGCGCTCATCGAGCTCGAACAGCAGCCGGACGATCTGGATATCGTGAACAGGATTTTCCGGGCCATGCATACTATCAAGGGATCCGGCGCCATGTTCGGTTTCGACGACATAGCCTCGTTCACGCACACCATCGAGACGGCATACGATCTCATCCGCGAGGAAAAGCTTTTTGCAGACGAAGAGCTCATCAGCCTGACCTTGCGGTCCTGCGACCAGGTCAAGGCCATGCTGGACGCGCCTGAAGGGGAAGAAGGGACGGATGCAAATCTCATCGAGGAGATCACTGCTTCGTTCAAAAGGCTCATTTCCTCCGGACAAGGCGCCGCACCCGGGCAGGCCGAGTCCTGTCCGGCATATACCGGCGGGGATCAGGAAGATGGTCTGAAAGCGGAAATCACTTATCGTATCCGTTTCAAGCCCCATCGCGAGCTGTTCCAGAACGGAACCAACCCCATCCCCCTGCTCAACGAGATCAGGGCACTCGGCCACGCGCACGTCATCTGCCACCTCAAAGAGCTTCCCGGCCTCAAAGAGCTGGACCCCGAGGCATGCTACACCTACTGGGACATCATCCTCACCACGGACAAGGATGCCGACGCCATCCGCGACGTGTTCATCTTCGTGGAGCACATCAGCGAGGTCGAGGTGACCAAGATCGACGATTACAGCGAGATCGATCACGAGGAATACAAGAAGATCGGCGAGATCCTCTTCGACCGCGGAGACATCAGCTTGAGCGACCTGGAGAGCATCCTGGGCAGGCAGAAGAGGATCGGCGAGATGCTCGTGGAATCGGGCAAAGCCCGCCGCTCAGAGGTGCAGTCCGCCCTGATGGAGCAGGAACACGTGAGAAACCTGCGCAAGAAGCGCATGGGCGCGGTATCCGGAGACAGCGTATCCAGCATCCGGGTGGCCTCCCACAAGCTCGATTCCCTGGTGAACCTGGTGGGCGAGCTGGTCACCGTACAGGCGAGGCTCGCCCAGCTTTCCGCCCAGAGAAACGACCATGATCTCGCCCTGGTTTCCGAAGAGGTGGAGCGCCTCACCGCCGAGCTCAGGGACAACGCCATGGGCATCCGCATGCTGCCCATCGGGACCACCTTCGCCAAGTTCAAACGCCTGGTGAGGGACCTCTCCACAGAGCTGGGCAAGGAGGTGAACTTCACCACCTCGGGCGAGGAGACCGAGCTTGACAAGACCGTGATCGACCGGCTCGGCGACCCCCTGGTCCACCTCATCCGCAACAGCATCGATCACGGCATCGAATCGCCGGAGAAAAGAGCGGCTGCGGGGAAACCGGCAGAAGGAACCATCCGCCTGATTGCGGAGCATTCCGGGGCACATGTGCTCATCTCGGTGAGCGATGACGGCTCCGGCCTCGACACCGAGGCCATCCGGGCCAAGGCCATGGAAAAGGGCATCATCAGCCCTGATGCAAGTTTGAGCGAAAAAGAGATCTTTGAGCTCATCTTTGCGCCCGGCTTCTCGACCGCCCAAAGTGTATCCAAGGTCTCGGGCAGGGGAGTGGGAATGGACGTGGTAACCAGCAGCATTGAGTCATTCGGCGGCACCGTGGAGATCGAATCTGCAAAAGGCAAAGGCACGACCATCACATTAAAGCTGCCGCTCACCCTTGCCATCATCGACGGCCTGCTGGTGACCATATCCGATGAATACTTTGTCATGCCGCTCAATGCCGTTGTTGAATGCGTGGAACTCAGCGCCGAAGACCGGCGGCGTACGCATGGCCGAAACCTGGCCCGGGTCCGGGACGAGATCGTGCCCTATATCCCCTTGCGGGAGGTCTTCTCGCTCCACGGCGACAATCCGGCCATCGAGCAGGTCGTGGTCACAGAGATCGGCGAGCGCCGGGTCGGCTTCGTGGTAGACAAGGTCGTGGGCCAGCACCAGACCGTGATCAAGAACCTGGGCAAGTTCCTCAGGCACGTGGAAGGCGTGTCCGGGGCCACCATCATGGGAGACGGCACTGTTGCGCTGATCCTCGACATCAACAAGCTCACCCAGCAGGTGGAATCCGCGGAGAAATATCCTGAAGTCCACTAGGTGCTCCAGGTAAACGCATTTCCGGAGTCATGGCAGGCGGCCTTGATTCTGCGGCCGCATCTCTCCCGGAGGGAGATTCCGGCATGCCTGCGAATCGACTGCCTGTACCGCACCTAGACCGGGAAGAGATCCGCTGAGCAAACAAAGCAGACCCCTTTGTCCGACATGGTGTCCAGAGCGCTGGAAAGGCTGCCCGGAGGCGAACCCACCGGCCTGGCCAAGTCGGCGATGACGCAGACCTCATACCCCAGGTCGCGGCCGTGGGACGCGGTGAAGAAAACGCAGTAGTCCAAGGCGAGGCCACAGATAAAAAGCCTCTTCACGCCCCGGTCCCTGAGATAGCCGTCCAGGCCTGTCCGGGTTTTGCCGTCGTTTTCCAGAAACCCTGAATAACTGTCGATATCCCGGTGATAACCCTTGCGAATCACAGCATGGGCATGGCGGACCCCCAAGTTCTTATGAAAATCCGCTCCGTGGCTCCCCTGTACGCAGTGGTCGGGCCAGAGGACCGGGCCGATCCCTTCTCTCTCGAAGGGGCCATAGGGTTTCATTCCCGGGTGGGCAGAGGCAAAGGAGCGGTGTTCCGCGGGATGCCAGTCCTGGGTGAGCACCACCGGGAGGTCGGACCGGTTGAAAAGTTCCATCACCCGGTTGATCCCTTCGATGATGACATCTCCCTCCTGCACGGCCAGCGTCCCCCCGGGGATGAAATCGTTCTGCAGGTCAATGACCGCCAGGGCATCACCGAATGCGGGCTTGCCTGTTTTTACATAAACCAGATCTTCCAGCTTCACGATATATTCCTCCATAACCCGGTATTTTTTAAAATCCGGATAGAGAATAGAAATATCCCGGAGCCGGATCAACTGCAAATTTTTCAAACAGACGTCCCTTAAGCCGGCTCAGCTCCACTGCCGGGGAGGATCGGCCCTCTGTTTACGATTCGCGCCCCGGGCCAGCGAGGCAAAGATGCCCAGTCCGCACAGAAGGGAGAAGATGATGAATCCGATCCTCATGCTCTTCATGAAGGCGGGATGGAGCTCGGGCGTGATGGCGTTGGGCCCGATGAAGAGG
Source organism: Deltaproteobacteria bacterium (assembly GCA_023230665.1). Taxonomy (GTDB): domain Bacteria; phylum Desulfobacterota; class Desulfomonilia; order UBA1062; family UBA1062; genus Phosphitivorax. The sequence continues at coordinate 13,790 of JALNWY010000031.1, read as the reverse complement.
GCGAAGAGCATGAGCACGACCCCCATGCTCATGGCCTGCCCCGCGACCCGCATGGTGGAGATGAACCCGCCGGCAAGGCCGTACATCCTCCTGTCCACTGCGCCCATGACCGCATTGGTGTTGGGGGAGGAGAAAAACGCGAACCCCAGGCCGATAATCAGCAGGGGCAGGAGTATCTGCACCATACCTGCCCCATCGGTGAGAAACACCAGCAGAAAGAGCCCCAGGCTGGTGACTGCCATTCCCACAGAGGCGAGCACCCGCGGTGCGATCCGGTCGGAGAGCCTGCCCGCCAGGGGAGAGAACAGGGTCATGACCAGAGGCTGGGATACCAGGATCAAGCCTGCCTGCTGGGGGCTCATACCCTTGATGAACTGCAGGTAGAGACTCATGAGGAAGGTAATGGCAAAGGTGGCGCTGTAATGGATGAAGGCGGCCAGATTCGACATGGCAAACTGGCGGTTCCGGGTGATCAGGCTGATTTCCAGCAGGGGATGCCGCGCCCTTTTTTCCCACGCGATGAATACAAGCATGCCCGCAATCCCGGTGAGCGCCAGCACCATCCCGGTTGCCTCCTGGATGCGGGAGAACCCGTACATGAGGGCGATCAGAGAACCTGAGTAAATAAAAGACCCGGGGATGTCGATAGTACCGCCGTCACTTCCCCGTTCCTCCCTCACGCACAGGATCATCAGGGCCAGGATCGCCAGGCCAATGGGGACAACCGCCAGAAAAATACTCTCCCATCCGAGATGCTCGGTCATGACCCCGCCCAGGAACGGACCCAGGGAAAGCCCCAGATAGACTGCGGCAACATTGATTCCCAGCACCCTCCCGCGTTCCTCCGGCGGATAGACCGAGGTGAGGATGGCCACCCCGGTACCGAATATCATGGAGCTTCCGAGCCCCTGCACGACGCGAAACCCGATAACGAAGCCCGCAGAAGGACTCAGGACAATGAGAAACGAGCCCAGGGTAAGGATCGCTACGCCCCAGGCAAAGACCAGCTTCCTCCCGTAGATGTCGGCCATTCTGCCGAAGGGCAGGAGAAAGACGGCCGAGGCAAAGAGGTAGGAGGTGGAGACCCAGTTGAGCATGAGGGCATCCATGGAGAACGCCTCTCCGATTGCAGGCAGCGCAATATTGACCGATGAACCCAAAAACGGTGTCAGGAACGATGAGAGGGACGCCACCACGAGGACGATCGCTCTTCTGCTCGAAATCTCCACTTATCGTCTCCCGGGCGCTCGCCCATGACCGGGCTCCCCGCACAGTGGATACCGGGTGTATTCAGGCGGATGGGAAAGATCACCAATGTTCCGGGAACCTGCCTCAAGTGCGGCTTTCCTAACCTTCACGGACCCTCTTTCTGGTGAGGTTGTATTTTTCCGCTTTGAGATAGAAGGTTTTGTAGTTCAACCCGGATTCCCGCGCCGCTTCGGCGATGATCCCCCGGTGTTTTTTCAGGAGGTGCTCGAAATACCGGCGTTCGAACTGCTCAATGAGGTTCTGCTTGATGGCGTGGTATCCGGCCCCTTCGCCTGCATCCACCCAGATGGTGGGGTCGTCCGCCGCTTCCTCTGCCGTAGCGCTGGCCGCCTCGTGGAGGCTTTTCCCCAGATCCGCAACGTGCTCGATCCGCTCGGAGCGGCAGGAGACCATGGCCCGCTGGATCACGTTCTCCATCTCCCGGACATTGCCGGGCCAGGAATAAGCCAGGAGCTGATCCATAGCCTCCCTCGACACTCCCTTGACCGGGGAGTTGAACTTTTTCCCGTGCTTTTCGATGAAGTGGCTCACCAGAAGCGAGATGTCGTCCTTGCGCTCCCTGAGCGGGGGAATGATGATGGGCAGGACGCTGATGCGATAGAAGAGATCCTCACGGAAGAGCTCTTTTTTGATCATGCTCTGGATGGGGCGGTTTGTGGCGCAGATGACCCGGAAATCCAGTTCGATCTCCCGGTTGCTTCCCAGGCGGGTGATCTTGCCGTCTTCCAGGACCCGCAGGATCTTGGCCTGGAGGTCCAGCGGGATGTCGCCGATCTCGTCCAGGAACAGCGTGCCGGTGTGGGCCTTCTCGAACTTTCCGATGCGCTGGGTGACTGCCCCGCTGAAAGCGCCCTTCTCGTGACCGAAGAACTCCGACTCCAGGAGGTTCTCCGGCACAGCCGCGCAGTTGATGGTCACAAAGGGCTTCGCCCTCCGGTCGCTGCGGGAATGGATGGACCGGGCCACGAGCTCCTTACCCGTGCCGGTCTCTCCCAGGATGAGCACGGTGAGGCTGGTATCGGCTGCGGTGAGGATCTGATCGTAGAGCTTCTGCATCTTCGCATTCGAGCCCACGAGCTGGTCCAGGCCCTCGGTATACTGGGGGATGCGGCCCTTGAGCTCGATGTTCTCCTTCAGGATCTCCTGCTGACGGATAATCTTGGCCAGCGAGAGTTCCAGGGTGTTCATGTTGAAGGGCTTTTCCAGAAAGTCGCTGGCGCCGTACCTCATGGCCTCCACGGCCCCGGATACCGACCCGAAGGCGGTGATGACCACCACATAGGTCGAGGGGTAGCGTTTCTGGATCTCCTTGAGCAGGGCATACCCGTCCATGCGGGGCATCCGGATATCCGTGATCACGATGTCCTGAGGCATCATGCTCAGCTTGTCCAGCGCTTCCAGCCCGTCGCTGGCGGTCTCGATCACCAGATCGAGGCTCGAGGATAGAAGCGCGTCTTTGAGCTGCTCCAGAAAAACCTGTTCGTCGTCAACGAGCAGGATCCTTTTCTTCTCCCGGCTGTCCCGGTCTCTTTCTTCCGACATGGACAGGGAATCTTTTCTCATGACAGGTCCTCACTACTGCCGGCGGATGCCTGTTCGATCGCCGACTGATTCACGGGAACGGAAACAACGAAACAAGAGCCCTCACCCGGGCTGCTCGATACGACAACCTCGCCGTGATGCATATCCACGATCTTCCGGACGAGCGCCAGTCCGAGCCCGGTTCCCCGGGCCTTTCTGGTAATGAACGGCTGGAAGATGTGCTGCAGGTCGTGTTCATCCATACCGCACCCGGTGTCTGCCACGCGGATCTCCATGGCATCCGAGACAAACTCGTGGGGCCGATCCTTGAAGGTATGACCGGGCGCCAAGGAGGTGGAGACCGTGAGTGTCCCTCCCTCGGGCATGGCGTCCAGGGCATTGTCAATGAGGTTCTCGATGAGCTGCCGGATCTGGGTCCCGTCCACCATGATCCGGTCGTGCCCGGAATCGAATGAGGTTCTCACCTCGACGCGCTGGTTCGCACACTGGCCGGCACGGTTGAACAGAAGGCCTTCAATGATATTGCTGAGGCTGTAGATCTTGAGGTTCACCTTGCCGGAGCGCGTCCACTCGAGGATCTGGATCACGAACCTCTCCAGGGTGTCGATGCCGCTCGTCACCCCCTGGAGGATTTTCATCTGCCGTTCCTCCAAGGGACTGGTGTTGAGGAGCAGCTCCATCCCGGTCTTGATCTTCTGGAGCGGGTTCCTCACCTCATGGGCCACATGGGCCGACATCTCTCCCAGGGCCGCCATCTTCCGGGCCTGCTCCAGCTCCCGCTCCATGCTCTTCTTCTCAGTGACGTCCATGACCGAGACAATGCTCTGCCTGGTTCCGGGGATCAGACCGATGGTGAGAGAGGCGTCCCTGACCCTGCCCGATTTGTCCACGATCCTGAATTCGTATTCGGAGGGTATGTCCTTTTTCCCCTCCCTGCGGGCCTTGTGATAACCCACCATGCGCTCCCGGTCGTCAGGATGGACGATCTTTGTGAAGGGAACCTTGCCCTCGATCTCCTCCCGGCTGAAGCCCGTGAGTCGTTCGAACTGCCGGTTGACCAGGGAGACGATCCGGTTCTCCTCCAGGAGCATGATGGCCGTGCCGGTGTGCTCCACGGTGGTCCGGTATTTGGTTTCCGAGGCGCGCAGGGCCTTCTGCTGCATGCGCCTCTGCGTGATGTCGCGGATGATGTTTTGCGTGGCGGGCCGCTTTTCAAACCGGATGATGGAGGGCGAGATTTCAAAGGCCCGCCACGTGCCGTCTTTGGCCCGCAGGGCGATCTCGTACTCCTCGGGCACTGCGTGGCCCCTGATTCTCTTATCGTACCGCGACTCGATGAGCTCTGCGAGCTCGGGCCTCACCAGGTCGCGAAACCCCATGGATCTCAGCTCCTCGCTGGTATAGCCCATGAGCTCCCGGAACCGCGGGTTGGTGTACTTGAAGAAATGGTCCTGGTAGACAAAGATGCCGTCTTTGGCATTCTCCACCAGTACCCGGTACTTTTCCTCGGAGGCCTTGAGCCTTTCCTGCACCTCCTGCAAGGGCCTCAGGTCGCGGAAGATGCTGATGCCCGCAATGGGCCTGCCGGCCTGGTAGATGTAGGAGGCTGAGAGCGAGATGGGGATGAACTCCCCGCCCTTGCCGTAGAGTGTGGTCTCCTCAGCGACCAGCCGGCAGGGCTTCTCCGGGGTGCCCTGATCCAGCAGCGAAAGGATCCGCCGCCTCTCGCCCCGTCCCATGAAATCGTTGATATTGATCTTGCGCGAGAGCATCTCCGCAGCAGAGTATCCGGTGATCTCCTCTGCCGCCTTGTTGAATATCAGCGCGTTTCCCTTAAGATCCGATGCGATGATCGCATCGCTCGAGTTCTCGATGAGTCCTTTGAGGAACTCATTATACGAGGTGAGATATTCCTCCATCTGCCTGCGCTCGGTGATATCCCGCGCAATGTTCAGGGTTGCCGGCTCGCGGCCCAGCAGAATGACCGAAGGGGAAAGGGATATGATCCGCTCCTGTGACCGCCTGGTGACAAAGGTCACTTCGTACCGGGAGGGCACGTCGTCTCCCCTGAGCCGGTGCTCATAGCGCTGCTCCACCATCTCCAGGGAGTCCGGATGGACCGCGTCGCGCCAGCTCATGGTCTCGAGCTCTCCAGCGCTGTAGCCCATCATCTTTTCAAAGGCGGGGTTCACATAAAAAAACCGATTGCCCTGATAGACAAATATCCCGTCACCGGCCTTTTCCACCATGGTCTGGAATATGGCCTTGCTGATCCGTTTCGCACTGGTCTTTGATGTGTCCCGAGAATCCATATCTCTTTTATAGAGATACACAATGAATGGCTTTGCATCAACAAAAAAACCCGTTTTTCAGGTCATTATCGAATATCATTCCGTTTTGCTGCGAAAATGGAAAAGCTGTATCCTTGGCCCGGGGCGCCGGCTCGGGAGGGATCGTCTCCGGTTCTCACCAGGGGAATAGGGGTGGACGCACTGCTCTTCTCCCGTGCAATACAGCAAAGACAGGGGGATCAGGCCTTGAACTTACCGAAATCTTCCGGACTCATCTTCTCCAGGATCTCCTTGAGCTTCTCCTGGTCCTGTTCAAAGCCCACGATGACCTTGCCGCCCGTCTCCTTGTTGGTCTCCACCCGGATGGCGTCTTTCACCACGTGGTCTGCCACAAAGATGGCGCAGTCAAACCTCAAGGCGATGGCGATGGCGTCGGACGGCCTTGCGTCGATCGTGACCTTGTTCCCTTTATCGTCCAAGGTGATCAGGGCATAGAATACATTGTCCCGGATATCCACCACCTCGATCTTTTCCACCTGTGCACCCAGTGTTTCTATCACGGATTTGAAGAGGTCATGAGTCATGGGCCTGGAATAGCGAACGCCCTCAAGTGACGCGGCAATGGCGCTCGCCTCCATGATGCCGATCCAGATCGGGAGCACGAACTTGCCCTCGATATCCCGCAGGACGACGATGGGAGCGTTGTTGGTGGGGTCCAGGGCTATTCCGGCGACCTTCATCTCCACAAAACCTGGCATGGCTCTTCCTCCTATAGAATACATTAAGACCGCGTCTTCCATTAGTCAATATACAACAGCCTTGAGCAGGCAGGGGATTCCCCGGGCAAAAAACTAAGGTATCTCCGGTTTTTTAAAGATGAGGAAAATCGGACAAGGCTATCCCGGACGCCTCAGCAACCCGATGAGCTGATCCATGTCGAACACGGTAAGGGGCAGGTTCACACCCTCCTCTGCCAGCCAGTCCTGGACGCGCAGCACCAGGGGGGCCACGATGCCCGCGGACTGAAAAACATCAAGGCGGCATCCAAGCTGATCCTTCCGGATATCCGCGGCCAACCGGGCTTCAGAGAGCACGATGCACCGGTCCACGATCCCCAGGAAGTCCTCCAGGTTGTGGGTGACCAGAATGATGGTCACGTCCTTCAGTCCCGCGATGAGCCGGGTGAGCTCCCTCCTTCCCGAGGCGTCCATCCCGGCCGTGGGCTCGTCGAGAATCAGCACCTCGGGCGAAGAGAGCAGGGCCGAGACCAGAGCGAGCTTTCTCTTCTCGCCCGAGCTCAGGCAAAAGGGAGAGACCTGCCTGAGCATATCGGCATCAAGCTGGAATCTTCCGGCCACCTCCCGGGCACGGCGTTCGATCTCTTTTTTATCCAGGTCAAAGAAGTTCCGCAGGGTGAACGTGAGCTCATCGAACGCGGTTTCATGAAAGAACTGGTGCTCCGGGAACTGGAACAGGACCCCGATGCGCCTCCGGACGGAGGTGAGCCTTCCGGCCTTGGACAAAGACAGGACGCTCTGTCCGTCATAGCGGATATCGCCTTGAACCGGGAGGATCAGCGCGTCGATGAGCTGGATCAGCGTGGTCTTGCCCGAGCCGGCCGGCCCGATCACCGCGACCTTCTCCCCCTGGTCCAGCGTGAAGTCCACATCGCGCAGGGCCCATCCGGAGCCGGGAACATCATAGCGGTACGAGACATTGCAGCATTCGATCTTCATGCTTTTCTGAACCATTCCCTCACGCCCCGGGCATCTCGGGTATTCAGGCACGACTCTTTTGTCACAAACCCTTTCCGGGCCATCATGATCCCGTAGGTCATATCGTCGAGGCCGGCCACCGAGTGGGCGTCGGGCCCGATGGCAATGATTCCTCCCCGGCTCACGAACGGGTCCATGAGCCTCCAGTCGAGATCGAACCGCATCGGGTTTGCATTGAGCTCCACAGCCACCCGGTTCAGGAGGGCCTCTTCAAGGACCTCGTCCATATCCACGTCATAGGGCTCCCGCGAGAGGAGGAGCCTGCCCGTTGGGTGGGCGAGTATGGTTGTGAAGGGGTTGCGCAGGGCCTTGACGATCCTCCTGGTCATTCTGCGACGATCCATGTCCATGTGTGAGTGGATGCTGGCGATGACGAAATCGAACGCTTCGAGCACCTCGGGCGGGTAGTCCAGGGAACCGTCCGCAAGGATGTCGGACTCGATGCCCCTGAAGATGGCGATGTCGCCGAGTTCCTCCTCAAGGGCATCGATCTCCCGGTGCTGCCGGGCCACGGCCTCTTCACTCAGCCCGCCTGCATAGTGCGCGCTCTGGCTGTGATCCGAGATGCCGATCCACTGGTACCCCCGCTCACGGGCGCCGCGCACCATTGCCGCCAGGGACGAGACGCCGTCGCTCAAATCGGTGTGGTTGTGGATCGTGCCCCGGATATCCCTGGAGTCGAGCAGCTCGGGCACGGTGTGTGCCCGAGCCCGGGCCAGTTCCGAATCCCGTCCCTCGCGCACCTCGGGGGGAAGATACTGCAGATCCAGGAGGCGGTAGATGTCTTCCTCGCGCTCGGCCCTCACCTCTCTTCCCTGGAGGGTGACGCCGCCCTCGATCTCCACCTGTATCCTGGATGCATGGTTCTTGAGTGCGACAAGGTGGGCATCGGAACCCGTGGTGACCAGAAGCCTTACGGCCCGGTCCTCAGCGGACACCAGGCGCACCGCCACCGGAGGCGCCCCTGCAAGGGCCGGCAGCTCCAGGGTGTCTCCCTGAGGCCCGCATCCGGGCTCGCCCAGGGCGCTCCGGAGAATTCCGCAGTCCCGGTCCGAGCCCTCCACCAGGATCTCAACCTTTTCCACGATCTCCGAGAACCTCCGGCACTCCCCGGTGAGCTCTGCCTTGAACCCCTGAGCGACAAGCCGGGAGAGCACCTCGTCCGCCCGGCTCAAGCCCGTGCTCAGGAGATACTTGCCCCGATAGCTCATCACCTGTTCCAGCAGCCGGGGCAGGCCTTGGACAAACTTCCCGGGAAACGTCCTCACACCTGCGAGCCTTCCCTGACGTAGTGCGTCCATCAGTTCGTCCACGGTCTCCACCCCGAGCCTGCCGTGCAGAATCCTGACCCTCTTGAGCCCGATCCCGGGCACCTTGAGAAGCTCGTCGATCCCCCTGGGCAGACCGGCCCGGAGCTCTTCCAGGGTGGAGAAATCGCGGTCCTTCACCCATGCCTCAATAGTCGAGGCAATGCCTTTGCCCACGCCGGGGACCCTCGACAGCCCGCCCTCTTTCACCACCTCGCTCACCGGAACGGGAAGCTCCATGATCGACCGGGCCGCCCTGCGGTACGCCTGGATCTTGAAGGGGTTCTCGTCCAGGTACTCAAGCGCCCTGGCCGTCTCCAGCAGGTATCGGACAACGAGCAGGTTATCCAATGGTCCTCCCCCGGACATACCCTTCGCAGGGCTCTTCCAGAATTACGCTGACGCGGTCGTTCACCCGCGCCTTTCCTTTTGCCTCAACCGTGAGATAGTTGGACGTGACGCCGCCCAAAGAGTCTCTTCCAGCCCGGGTGACAAGCAGGTCTTCCTCCCTGCCGATCCGGGAGCGGACAAACGCCTCGCGCTTGCGCCCGGAGAGCTCCCTGAGCAGGGTCACCCGCTCTTTTACGGCGCGGGCATCCATTGTGGACCCCCAGTCAGCGGCCGGGGTGCCTGGCCTGGGCGAGTAGGGAAAGACGTGCAGATAGGAGATATCGGCCTCTTCCAGCAATGACCGGGTCTGGCCGAACTCGTTATCGCCTTCTCCGGGAAACCCGACCATAACATCGGTGCCGATGCTCACGCCCGGATCGAGTGCCTTGACTCTTTCCACCAGGGAGCGGAAATGCCGGGTGTCATAGGGCCTGCCCATTCGGGAGAGTATGGCGTCGGAGCCGCTCTGCACCGGGATGTGGAGGTGCCTGCACACCCGCGGCTCTTCCACGGCCAGGCAGATGAGCTCGTCGGTGAGGGTCCAGGGCTCGATGGAGCTGATGCGCACCGCAGGCATGGGCGTTTTTTTCAGGATCTTTTCCAGTAATGCGGCCAGGCCCCCCTCGTAGAGCCCGATGTTGATCCCGGAAAGCACGATCTCGCGAAACCCTGCGGCATACAGCCCGGCGATCTCCCCGATGATTTCCTGCCACGGCCTGCTCCGGGGAAGGCCCCGGGCGTGGGGAACGATGCAGTAGGTACAGAAGTTGCCGCACCCCTGCTGAATGTTCACGAACGCGCGGCTGTGGCCGCAAAAGCCGGTGATGCGGGAGGGCATCTGAATGTTGAGGGCAAGGCCGATGTCCTCGAAGGGGATCACCTCTACGGCGGGCGACAGGGCTTGGAGCGCCTCCCCGTAGACCTTTGCCTGGCAGCCGGTGGCGATCACGCGCCCGCCCAGGGCAAGGGCCCTGCGCAGAAGGTTCCGGGCCTGGGCGTCGGAGCGGTGGGTCACTGTGCACGTGTTGACGATGGAAAGCTCCACTCCGGGACGGCCAAAGGGCTGCTCCCGGTGCCCGTGCGCTGCGAGCGCTTCCCTGAGAAGCTGGCTCTCGTACTGGTTTACCTTGCATCCAAGGGTGGTTATGGCGAATATCATGGCTCGCAAGAAGGCATACTCCCGTCTGCTCCCGGGTGTGTCAATGCAGCAACCCCTCTAAAGACCCGGCTTGCAAGGGGCTTTCGTCTGTCCAAAGCAGGGAGAGAAAATCGGGCCCTGCCCTACTCTTTCAGTTTCTCCTTGATCTCTTTGAGGAAATCCTCTGAGACCTCTAAAAACCTTACCCCGGTCTCTACATTACCAGACTCGTCCGCCAGGGACCAGATGGCCTTGCCCCGGGCCTTCTTCCCGCAGACCAAGACCCTGATCTCGCGGTCAACAGGGACCTTTTCCGCAGTCTTGAGCAAGATCCCTTCCTCTGCGACATTGAGCAGGCCCCCCTGCTCGGGCCCCTCGCCGATATCATAGACCACCGGTGCAGCCAGCCGGCGGCGGCGGAACCGCAGGTGCTTCTGGCGCACGTCCTTGTTGCCCATGCTCCTGAGCTGGGAGTCCAGGTTGTAGATAGCATTGAAATACCGTAGCTTCTGCTCGTGGCGCGCCACCTTGGACAGGTCCTTGAGCAGCTCCTTGCGGGTCCTCTGGAGCGTGTCGATGAGATGGTTGAAGGCGGCCTCGTATTCCCGGTTGCCCCTGTTGGCCAGATAGCTGTTGATCATGGCAGGCAGCCTCTTCCTGATCTGAACCTCAAAGTCTTTGAGGACCTTCTGAAATTCTTCCCTGTTCATGGACCTCACCATAATCAACCGATCACGAAAAATCAAACCAATGTTCTCTTGTCCTGGCCTCCGGCCTTCCCTTTCCCCAGGAGGCCGTTCGGCACGAGAACCCCTTACCTTTGCCCGGGAATTCTGTTATTACTATACCTCATGAGAGTACTCTTCTGCTCCTCGGAGGTGGTTCCCTTTGCCAAGACCGGCGGTTTGGCCGACGTGAGCTCTGCGCTGCCCGCCGAGCTCAGGAGCCAGGGGGTGCGATGCGACGTGGTCATGCCGCTCTACCGGTCCGTCAAGAAATCCGGCATCGCGCTTAAACACGTGGCCGACATCTCGTTCCTCTCGGGCCAGGGTATCTCTCAGGGGAGGATCTTCTCCCACGGTACCGCGTATTTTATTGAAAACGACCTGTACTTCAACCGGGACGGGTACTACTCCTACCAGGGCAGGGACTTCCCCGACAACCTCGAGCGGTTCGCCTTCTTTTCTCGCGCGTGCGTGGAGCTGGCCATGATCCTCAAAGATGTGGACCTCATCCACTGCAACGACTGGCAGACCGCACTCATCCCGGCATATCTCCATGCGCTGGGACTGACGGGCTTCTCCACCTGCTACACGATCCACAACCTCGCCTACCAGGGCGTATTCGAGTCCGCGCTCTGGCCCATGCTCTTTTTGCCCTACGAGTTGTTCCGTCCGGATATCATGGAATACTACGGCCACATCAACGTGATGAAGGCCGGCATCATATTCGCCGACATGGTCACCACCGTGAGCCCCTCCTATGCCGCCGAGATCCAGACGCCCGAGTTCGGCGTGGGCCTCGACGGGCTGCTGCGTGCCGTATCGTTCAAGCTCGCCGGGATCGTCAACGGCATCGATGTCCAGGTGTGGGATCCGCTTCACGACGGGCATATCGCGCAAACCTTCAGCATCGATGACCTATCAGGAAAGGCCGTGTGCAAGCGCGATCTTCAGGAGCGATTCTCCCTTGAAAAGTCATCCGGGCCGCTGCTTGCCCTCATCGGCCGCCTGGTGGGCCAGAAAGGCATCGACCTGGTGATCTCGGCCATGGACGAGATCATCTCACTGGGCGCACAGGTGGTGGTCCTGGGAACCGGAGACCGCCGGCACGAACAGGACCTGCTCGGCCTCTCAGCCGGCCGTGCGGGAAGGCTCGGCGTAATCGTGGGATTCGACGAATCCCTTGCCCATATCATCGAGGCAGGCTCCGACTTCTTCCTCATGCCCTCCCGGTTCGAGCCCTGCGGCCTCAACCAGATGATCAGCATGCGTTACGGCACCATTCCCATCGTCACCTGCGTAGGCGGCCTCAGGGATACGGTCACAGCCCTCGGAGAGGGAGACAGCCCCGCCGGCATCAGGGTGAAGAGCCCTACCCCTGCCGATCTCCTGGCCGCCGTCCGCCAGGCGTGCGACCTGTACCGGGACCCGAAGGGACTCCTCTGCACAACCCGCGAAAACGCCATGCGAAAAGACGTGAGCTGGCGGCATTCTGCAATACAATATTACAAGCTGTATACCAAAATGATAAATTTTCGAGAAAGATGGAGATAATCCAAGTTCTGAGTTATCTACAAAATGTCCATAATTGCCTCGGACCCAGTGGATATCCCGTCTCCCCCTGAGGCGTCTGGATGCTGGAGTCACGAGGCTTCCACTCATATAATGAGGAAAAGACTTGATGTTTTTATGCCCGCACGAAGTGAACACAGATGGGGATAACTGCAGAGGTTCGGGTTTGACGTTTATTATCCGGGAGTCCAATATGCCCCGCATACGTTCGAATTATTCACCCACCTGGGAGGTTACAGTGGATCACTTCGATATCATTAAGGAATCTATCCTTGCGATGGTTCCCGGGGCATCCGAAAGGGTGCTCATCGAGCAGATGGATATCACCGAAGAGGATGGAACCATTCTGATATCCTGCCCGAACGCGTTCTCCCAGAAGTATCTGAGCAGGCAGTACAAAGATCACATCATCCAGTGTGTCCGGGGGACGCTCAATCAGCCGGTCGACGTCCAATTCTGCGTGCGGCGGAAAGGAAAGACCAGGCAGGAAAAGCCGGTTCCCGAGCCCCCGGTCCAGATGTCGCTCCCGCCGCTCTCTGCACCCTCTGCGGCAAGCGGGCTCAACGGGAACTTCACCTTTGAGGAATTCGTGGTGGGAAGGTGCAATGCCTTTGCCTACGAGGCCGCCATGGCGGTCACGGAAAACGACATCAGCAGGTACAACCCGCTCTACTTCTATTCGGACGTGGGTCTGGGCAAGAGCCATATCGCCCATGCCATCGGCAACCGGCTGATCTCGTCGAAATCGGGCGTCTCGGTCAAGTATACGACCGCTCGGGACTTTTCCCAGGATTTTGTCCACAGCGTGCGCAATAACTGTCAGCAGAGCTTCAAGAAGGCCTACCAGCCCTCATCTCTGGATATCTTCTTCATCGATGACGTGCACCTGTTCAAGAACAAGGAAAAGACCCAGATGGAGCTCTGCCACGTACTGGATGACCTGATCAGCGCGGGCAGGCAGGTAGTCCTCTCCGGTTTCCGCCCGCCCACCTCCATGTCGCAGATCGACAAGGGGCTCCGCTCCCGGTTCTCGGCCGGACTCGTCATTGACTTGAAACGGCCCGACAGGCCCACCAGGGACAAGATCGTCAGACACAAGGCCCAGAAAAACGGCATTACCCTGCCCGAGGAGGTGGTGGAGTTCATCAGCGGCAGTATGCTGACCAGCATCAGGGAGCTTGAGAGTGCGGTCATGACCATTACCGCCATGAGCTCGCTCATGAAACGCCGGATCACCCTGGACCTGGCCAAGGAACTCCTGGAAGGCGCCCTGGAGAAACAGCAGCGCATCACCTTGGAATATATCCAGAATTTCGTGTCCAAAAACTTCTGCATCCCCAGGGACACGATCATCTCCCCCTCCCGGAAAAAGGAGATCGTCTATCCCCGGCAGGTGGCGATCTTTCTCTGCAGGCGCTACACCCGGGAATCGCTGCAGAGCATCGGCCACGCGTTCTCCCGGAAGCACTCGTCCATCATCCACTCCCTGGAGACCATCGAGACCTTGTACAAGCAGAACCTCAAGGTCAAGCGGGAGATCGATTTTCTGATAGAAAAGCTCGAGGCCGAGACCGCCTAGCAGGCAACGGCGGCAAGTGACCTTTCAGATCGGCACCGGGCCCCCTGGCGGGATTCGCAGTCTTCTGGCTAGAGAACCAGAGAAAACCGGACTTTGGTCCTCTAGGAGGCGGTGATGCCGGCAGCCTCTCTGCTTAAGTCTCTGAAGTTGTCGACACCGGTGAAGAACTCGCGCATCATGACCACCCAGTAGTACTGCCCCCGGG
>JALNWY010000030.1 GCA_023230665.1 Deltaproteobacteria bacterium | reverse complement strand
GGCATCTTGACATCGAGAACAATGCAGACCACGGAACCTGACTGAAAATCCGTGTCCAGAAACTCCTGCGCCGAGGAGAAGGTTCGTGTCCGGTATCCCATGCTCCGAAGCAGTCTTTCCAATGCCTTGCGTATGGAGGCATCATCATCGATGATCAGAATCTCCGCATCGGGCCGGTCATTCATGTTGCGCCTTTCTTTCCATCACCGGCAGGCTGAAGGAGAAGGTCGCACCGGCTCCCGGATTGTCCGCTGCAGAGAGCCTGCCGCCATGGGCCTCGATGATGGAGCGGCTGATGGGAAGCCCCAGGCCCAGCCCGTTTCCCCTGGCCGTGTAAAAGGGATCGAATACCGAACGCATGGCCTGCTCGCCGATGCCTTTGCCTGTGTCCCGGACACTGACCACAATCTCTGTCCCGCCTTCCATCCGGCTCTCCACCGTGACGTCCCGCGGAGGCTCGGAATCCTCGCCAAAGGCCTCCATGGCGTTGAGCAGCAGGTTGATCACCACCTGTCCCATTTGAATCGGGTCCCCCATCGCCGGGGGGAGCCCTTGTGCCAGAACGGACCGGACCGTGACGCCCCTGAACCGGGATTCCGGCTCCACCAGCTTCAGGACATCCTCTATGACCTGGTTGATGTCCACGCGGCCGGACTTCTCGCTTTCCTTCCTGAGCAGGGAGCGGATCCGTTTGATCATGTCCCGGGCGCGGCTGTCGTCGCTGATGATGTCTTCCAGGATCGCATGGAGCTCGTCCATGTCGGGCTTCTCGTCATTGAGGATGTGCCGGGCGGCTTGCGCATTCGCAAGGATCGCGGCCAGAGGCTGGCTGATCTCGTGGGCGAGCGCAGCAGTGAGCTCTCCGGCCGTGGTGACCCGGGAGACATGCATGAGCTGCCGGCGGAGCACGTGCTGCTCCTGCTCGGCCTGCTTGCGCCCGGTGATGTCCTGCACGATGCCCGAACCGCGCAACGGGGTGCCGTTGTCGGAAAATTCCACCCGGGCCTTCTGCCTGACCCATTTCACGGCCCCGTCCGTCAGAATGCGGTGCTCGATGTCGTACCGAGCGCCCTTCAGCGCATCTCTCCAGCTCCTGTCCACATACTCGGCATCATCCGGATGCACCAGCGAGAGGAACTTTCCGTAATCCAGAGGCGTCCCGCGCGGCAGCCCGAAGATCTCGTACACGCTGTCGGTCCAGGCGAGCTCGTTCGTGTGCAGGTCGAGATTCCAGCCGCCGACTACAGCCACCTCCTGGACCATCTTCAGGTCTGCCTCGCTCTGCGCGAGCTCCTCCTGCGCGATCCTCCCCTTTTCGACCTCGGCTTCGAGCAAGGCAGTGCGCTGCCTCACCAGCCTCTCCAGGTCACCCTGACGAAGCTCGATCTCCCGCCCGTTTTGCCTCTGGAAGAAAACAACGGCAAGCAGGCCGAGAACCAAACCCCCAAGCGCAATGCCTGCGATCCAGCCGCGATACCCCTCCCAGCCGGCCGGCAGCGCATGCGCCGGAGAAAAGGCGGCCCCCGCCAGGAGGACGGCCGCGCACGCCATCACCAGAGCAGGAAGAACCCCGTGTTTTCTTTTCGTGGTCATGGATAACGAGTATATCTCATCGAGCCGAATAAGAAAACCGCGTTGTGAGAAAAGGGGAAGGGATATCTGCTGCTTGCCTGCCGGCACACCGGCTGCTGCACTGCCTTTGTCCGGACACCGGGCAGACATCCAGGCCAAAGACGGAATAAGGATCTCCTCCCGGGGAGGACGCCGGACCAGAGTCTGTGCAAACACTCCCTGGGGGGCGCTCTACCGTGAGGCAGGGCCCTCGACCACCTGGACCAGGTCATCGATGCGCACCCACCGCGCAAAGGCGTCCCGCACCTCAGGGGCGCTGAGCCCGAGATAGCGATGCGCGGCCCGGACGGGCTCGTCCAGGGGCAGGTCGAGCCTGGTCCGGTGGATGAACCCCAGCGCGATGCTCCGCACGCTGGACTCGGAGAGCGGAATCTTCCTGAGCAGCAGCGCCTTGGCGCGCAGCAATTCATCGGGAGTCACCGGTTTTTTGCGCATGTCCTCGAGATTGCGCTCCACGATGGCACGAGCCTGGCCCGCGTTCGACGGATCGCACGCATACTCCACGGTGTAGCGTCCCCTTCTCTGGCTCATGTCAAAGTACGAGGATACGTGGTACACCAGGCCGGCCCTCTCCCTCAGGTCCCGGTAGAGCCGGGTGGCGTAGAAGGCGCCCCCGAGCACGTGATTGCCGAGCTGCAAGGCGTAGTAGTCCGGATGCGAGCGGGTCAGCCCGAGGGTCTGGGCGAGCATTACCCGGTCCTGGACCCGACTTTCGTTGGGCACCCGGGTATGAGACGGACCGTTGAGCGGGACTGCGGGCAGGAGCACGTCGGGTTTGGGAGCCTGCGGGGCCTCCCAGCCGCCGAAATGCTTTTCCACGAGCGCCCGGGCCTTCTCGGGCGTAATGCGCCCGATGACCACGATGGTGGTCATGTCCGGCCGGAAAACCCTGCGGTAATAGTCCCTCACCTCGTTCAGACTCAGCGAGGCCACTGTCTCCGGCGTGGCCTGCCTGAGCGTCGGGTCGTTCTCGGGATAGATTGCCTTTTGGACGGCACGCTCGGCGAGATACTCAGGGCTTTTCAGACGCCCGGCCACAGTGGCCGCAACCTGGCGGCGCACTGTCAGGAATGCCTTTTCCGGCAGGGCCGGCCTGAGCTCGTTGTCTGCAAGGAGCTCCATCCCCCGCTCCACATGACCGGCCAGCACCTGCAAGGTGAAGTCCGCTCCCGGAGCGGCGAACGCCCCGATCCCGTCCAGGGCCCTCTGGAACTCCTCCCGGTCCAGCGAGGTCGTGCCATAGGAGAAGAGATTGTCGAGCACCTCGTTCACACCCTCCCTGCCTTTGGGCGCCTGCAGCTCCGGGGTGTTCTTCACATGCCCGTAGACGCTCACTGTCTCGCTCACGGACTCGGGCTGGACGATCAGGTTGATGCCGTTGGGGAGCGTGCTCACCACCGGGCTTACCCTGGATTCCGGAACAGAGAGTCTCTCCAGGGTCTTTTCCGCCCAGGGGGGGAGCGCGACGGTCTTGACGCTCTCGGGCGTGAACGGCTCCAGGCCGCCGAAGCTATCCGATGACGACATGGGCCCGCCCGAAGGCTCGGGGACAAGAATGCCCGTCACGGAGCTGTCAAGGTCCAGGCAGGCGCGAGCCAGGCGGTTCACGTCCTGGGGCGAGACCTTTTCTATGGCGTCCAGGATCTCCTCGGGAGAGGTGCGCCCTTCCACGGCCAGGGCGGTCGACCATGCCATGGCCAGTCCGGTGACCGAGTTTTTCTCGAGTTCCACCGAGGTCATGGTGCGGCGCTTGGCCGCGGCGACCATCTCCTCGGAAACACCGTCGTGCGCCAGGCGCGAAAGCACTTCCTTCAGCTCCCTCTCCAGGTCCTGCGGATCGGACCCTTGAGGGAACAGGGCCACCGCATATCCCATTCCGGCCTCCGGGTAGGTATCCATCTCGAACCCGGTGTCGAGGGCCTTGCCTTGCGGCACCAGGGCGTACAGAACGCCCCGGGGATTGTTCAGGATATCGGAGAACACCCGGGCCGCGGCGTAGTCCGGGCTGCTGTAGCCTGGCATGCGCATAGCCGTGACCACCGATCCATAGGGCTTGTCGGTCTTCAGCCGTATGGTCTGCTGCTTCACGGGCCTCAAGTCCACCCCGGGCCGCCCGGGGACATCTCTTCCGGGGATTTCGCCAAAGAGCCGCCCGATCTTCTCCAGGGTATCCTGCGGGTCGACGTCGCCGGCCACTACCAGCACGGCGTTGTTGGGAACGTACCAGGCGTTGTGAAATCGCCCGAGCATGCCGGCCGTGGTCTTCTCCAGGGAGGTGCGGGTGCCGAGCGCGTCCTGCTCGTAGGGCGTGCCCTTGAACAGGGCCTCTCTGAGCCTGGTGTAGAGCACATATTCCGGTATGGAGTGATTGCGGGCCACCTCCTGCAGCATGGCCCCCCGCTCCTGATTCCATGCCTCCTCCCTGCCGAGGATGCCCTGCATGCGGGCGGCCTCGACCTGAAGCGCAATCTCCAGATCCGCTGCAGGCACAGTGAAGAAATACTGGGTGGCGCTCTGCCGGGTGAGCGCGTTGAACATGCCGCCCATTGCCGCCGTGATGTTGGCCAGCTGTCCGGCCGAAAGCCCAGGGCTGCCGCGGAACATCATATGTTCGAGCGCATGGGCCGTGCCCGGGAATCCGGCCGGGGACTCGTCCGCCCCAACCTTGTAGCTGACCACCGTGGCAGCTACGGGAGAAAGGGTGTTGCGCACCACGACCACTTCAAGACCGTTGTCCAGCGTGGCCCGCGCGATGTTTTTCTCTCCTGCCGGAGGGGTGTCCTGCGCCGGGGCCGCAGGCGGAAGCAGGGCGAATGCAGCCATCACCGGCAGCACGAGCAGGGCCGCTGCCGGGATACAGGACCGGTAATGTCTTTCTTGAGAGTTTTTCTGCACATTCATGCCCTTTGTGTGGTACCAGACAGGAAAAAGAATCAAGGAAAAACTCTTTTGCCCCGTTTTTTAAGCCCGGATATATTCTGCGGCAAAACTTCTGATGGGGCCCTCTGCAGAGACCCGACCGGCTTCCGGCAAAGGCTTAAAGCCCCTGCTCTTCCCTGCCATGCCCTATTCAGGGCCGCATATGGCTTATAATAGTTTTCAGGTCAGTCTCTCTCCACACCGCCTGCCAAAACGGAGATGGTATCCTGGTTGAGGGCAGTGATTCTCCCCAACTTCTCGCCGTCTTTGCTGTATGCAACCATCTCTCCTTTTGCATCCGGATGCAGCCTCAGGAACTCTTCTCTGCGCATCATGATGGGATCTCCTTTTTTCTCGAGATTTTCTCTCCCTGTTCCCCCATGCGCACGGTAAACAGCCGGCCCTCGTCCAGCCGGTCTTTTTTTCATCATCCATATCAGAAGAAACACGAAAGAGAACGGGATCGCCGGCACCGTCTATACAAGCGGCGCCAATTGGTATGAAGGTGAGGCGGCTTCCTCACGTAACGTACAGCCTGAAGAGATTGCCCGGCAGGAGCCCCCGGATCGTACCAGAGCTAAAAACCTGTTCATCCTCCAGCTATTTTGCATAGCGTTTCTTGAGCTCGCGCTTGAGTATCTTGCCCGAGGGATTTTTCGGGAGCTTGTCGGTCATGATAATCTTCTTCGGGCATTTGAACCCGGCCAGATGCTCCTTGCAGTAGGACACGAGGTCTTTATCGCTTGTGGCCGCGCCCTTTTTCGAAACAACCACCGCTGCCACGATCTCGATCCACTTGGGGTCGGGAAGGCCGATGACCGCAACCTCCTCGACATCCGGATGCCGGTAGAGCACCTCCTCCACCTCGCGCGAGGCCACATTTTCGCCCCCGGTCTTGATCATGTCCTTCTTGCGGTCCACCACATAGAGGTACCCGTCTTCGTCAAACCTGCCCAGATCGCCGCTGTGGAACCAGCCGTAGGCAAAGGCGGCATCGGTCTTCTCCACATCGTTCAGATAGCCTGTCATGACATGGCCGGAGCGGTGCACGATCTCGCCCACCTCGCCGTTGGGTACGAACCTTCCGTCGTCATCCATGAGCCTGGTCTCCACATTGAGCACTGGCTGGCCTGCAGAGCCTGGCTTCAGAAGCTGGTCTTCGGGTTTCAATATGGTGGCTACCGGGCCCATCTCGGTCTGACCGTAGTAGTTCCACAGTTTCAGGCCTCTGAAAGCGACACTGAGCTGCTTGATGATCTCAACGGGCATGATGCTGGCGCCATAGGCGGCCTTCTTCAGACTGCCGTGGTTATGGTTCTTGAATTCGGGATGGTTGAGGATCCCGATCCACACTGTGGGCGGGGCGAACAGGTGGGTGATCTGATACTTCTCGATGTTTCTGATCATCTCCAGGGCATCGGCTTTGTGCATGATGATGTTCGTGGCGCCCACGTACAGATAGGGCATGAGAAAGCAGTGGAGCTGGGCGCAGTGGAACAGGGGCAGGGCGTGCAGGCTCACGTCGTAGGTGTCGTACTGGCCGTCGAAGATGCAGCTGTGATATTGCGACATGAGTGCCCGGTGCGAGAGCATGGCGCCCTTGGGCTTTGACTCCGTGCCGCTGGTGTACGGAATCTGGACAATGTCTTCCGCACTGACGTCGATCTGGGGTTCTTCATAGGGCATGTCTTTCATTTCCTCGATCAGGTCGAAAAAACCCTCGGGGAGGAGCGAGCCGCCCAGCGGGATGAAGCCCCATTTCTCCACGGTATCGAACCTGGCCTGGGACTGGGCGATGATGGGATACAGGCCGTCCTCCACGATGAAGAGCCGGGACCCGGAATGGTTGACGATGTAGGCGATCTCCTCGGCATTGAGCATGTAGTTGATGGGCACCTGGATCGCTCCTATCTTGGCAAGGCCGAGCATGCTGATAGGATAGTAGTGGGAATTGTAGGCGTAGATGCTGACCCGGTCGCCCTTCTTGATGCCGTATCTCTTCATGAGATGGGCAAAACGCCTCGCCTCGCGCTCCAGGTCATAAAACGAGAGCTTCACGTCGCGGAAGATGATGGCTGTCTTGTCGCCGTATTTGGTTGCCGCCCTCCTGGCCATGTCACCGATGGTGTCACGATTGATGATGTTGCTCATGGTTCACTCTCCTCTCCCTATATCAGGGACACCCAGGGTGTCCGACACTTCCTGTTCCGTGATCTATAGCTGAAACTGACCAAAGAGTCTATGCTTTCTGTTGGAAATCCTTGCAGTTGTGCTTTACACGCAGGCTCCCTGAATGCACCCGGCACCGGGTTGGGGCATCCTGCCATGCCGGGTGGATCACCATCGAGGGGGTGTGCCCTTGCTGTACGTACCTCCCCGGCAGCGGCTCCCGCTTTTCCATATTCAGAAATCCAGTAAATTCTTTACGATACACCACCTGAACTGAGCTTTTGATTGCAAAGGCCTGTTATCAGCATGATAAAGCTCATTTTCCCCTGATAATCCCTCGAAAAAGGCAGGATACCTGACTTGGCTCTGTTCAATCCACATATACTGTGGTAAGAACATACTTCCATACATTGAGGAGGAACTGCATGGCAGATCAAATCAACGACTTGTGGGGCCCCCTCGACATCACGAACTGGAGTGCAACGCCCTGTATCAGAGACAGGGTCGCGACCAAGGACGATGTCGATGCGGGTTTGGCCGTGTTCTACATCAACAATCCGAGTCAGATGAAGCCTCTTGATGTGAGATTGCCCGCGTGCGCCATCCATATGGACTATGACACGAAAAAAGAGACCCCGGTCGTCATGATTCAGGCGGAGAAGTTTCAGGGGCAGGACCTGATCGGCTACCGCTTCCTCGACGGCGGCAACGGCATTGGGCTGCTCTCGGAGTTCACCATTCTCCGCGGGCCGGACAAACGATTCAGGTAAGGGCCGGCAAACACCTTTTTCGCGGGGCACGGTTTTTTTAAGGAGGTCCCGCACTCGCAGGCCATCATAGGCGGCGCCTTGAAAAAACGGCGCTGTTCGGAATTTTCATCTTCCCGGGCGGACATGCCTGTTCTGCCCCGCAGTCGATCAATTTCCCTTATGATCTTTCCTTTTAGCCACCTTCCTGAAGGCCGGCTGCGAGCGTATACCAAAGGTGCTCAAGCCCCTGGAGGCCCTGCATGCGATACGAATCCGGTCCTCTCGACGGGAATAAGACCCCCGAACCCGCACCATAGGACCGCATCTCCTCGAAGGGAGCACTTTCAATCAGGATGCTGACTGCTATTCATAAGAATATATATACCTTGATAAACCCTCGGTTGAAGAATCAGGAGGTCATATGGAAGAAAAAACCGTAACAGAACTCTTCGATACCATGGAAAACCGCCTCGGGGTCGAGGAATATAACTACCACCACTTCTCCGGGAAATACGCCCTGATGGATATCAGAGCAACCATGGCAGAAAGAGGTATCGGGCCCGGCTGTCCGGCCCCGGATTTCGAGCTCGAGAACACGGAAGGGAGCCTGGTGCGACTCAGCAACCTGCGGGGAAAGCCCGTGGTTCTGCGGTTCAGCTCCATAACCTGACCGGCCGCGATCGGCTCGGTCGAGCCGTTCTCCAAGCTCTACAACACCTGGTTTGATCGTGTGCACTTTCTCGACATCTTTATCCGCCAGGCCCATCCCGGCCCCTGTGTCCCGTCATACAGCTCGTACGAGCAGAAGCTCGAAGATGCGAGAATCTATAAGGAGTGCGACTGTCTGCCCTGGCAGGTTCTGGTGGACGACCTGGCGGGAAGCGTCCATCAGGCGTACGGCGGGCCGGCCAATCCCTCCTATGTGATCAGCTCCGAAGGCCGTATCTCGTTTTACAATATCTGGACCCACGCGCCCTCGCTGCATCGCGCCCTGGAGGAACTCACCAGCCGTGAGGCCGCCTGCGTCGTCAGGGGCGGGATCGACAAGAAACTCCATATCATGGCCATGATGGTGGCGGGCTGGCCCGCGATCGAACGGGGCCTGCCCCAGAGCTTCTCGGATCTGGAAAGCACCTTGCCGGGCTCTGCCTATGGCCTGAAGGCGGGTTACAAGCTCAAGCCCGCACTCTCTCCGATCGCGCTCCGGGCCAGACCGCTTTCCACAACAGCGCGTGCGGCCATGGGAGGAGCGGGGCTCTATATCGGCACCAGGCTCCTCCGGTAGAGAAAAAGGTCCGCTCTTTTCCGTGCCGCGGGAGAAGTGCCCCTCAAGATCGCTGTCTCTTTGGACATGCTGTGGGCATGCGTGACTTCTACCGCGCACAAGGTCGATGGCAGCTGGTATGTCGACGCCCTGAGGGTGCATGAGCATTTCCGCGGCCAGAGTATCGGGAAGGGGCTGATGGTGCTGACCCAGGAACGCGCCTGGGAAGCGGGATATAGGGTGGTAAGCCTGATCGTGTTCGCCGACAATACCCGGGCAATGAATTTGTATTGTTCTCTGGGATTTCAGGTGGTCCGGCGTGTGGATCTTGGAGGAAACGATTTCATCCGCCACACGGGTGGCTGCCTGTTCCTGAGCCACGAGCTCAACCGGAATGCATCCAGGATGCATTCTCACAGGCAGTGATCCGACACTCCCTTCTCCGAGACATATCCTGGTCCCGGCCGTTGCATCCTCGTGCCGGAATCCGCCCAGGAATGCCCTGGATACACGAGCTTGATATATATTGTTTTGACCGGAAGAGACCTCTTTGGATCAAGCGATCTCATGTCCGGATTTTCCCATCCGCCCGGCTTCCACCGGGAAAGGTCGCCTTGCCCGTGCCCACGACGATGTAAAAGTATGGACGCAGCGTGCTCCACCCTGCTAAAGAGAATATGACTATGATCATGAAAAAGTACCCATATCAGCAACCCTTCCCAAAGACGGATCCGGCGATCCGCCTGCTGGCGGAGCAGGCCTTTTCCAGGGCTGCAGGCGCCCCGCACGCGGAGGGCAACAGCGTGCGCATCCTCAAGGATGCGCACGAGAACTACCCGGCATGGATCGAAGCCATGCAGTCAGCACGGCAGAGTATCCACTTCGAAAACTATATCATTAGTGATGACGAGGTGGGCCGTCGGTTTGCAGACGTCATGATCGCCAGGGCCATAGACGGCGTGAGGGTGAGGGTCGTCTATGACTGGCTGGGCTCCCTGGGCAAGTCGTCCAGAGGCTACTGGAGGCGCCTGCGGGAAGCGGGCGTGGAGGTGCGCTGCTTCAACCCGCCCCGGCTGTACCAACCCTTCGGATGGTTGAACCGTGATCACCGCAAGATGATTGCGGTGGACGGAAGGATCGGGTTTGTCACCGGTCTGTGTGTCGGCAGCGCGTGGGAGGGAGATCCCGGGCGATCCATCGAGCCCTGGCGCGACACGGGGATCATGATCACCGGCCCCGCGCTGGCCGATATCGAACATGCCTTTGACGATGTCTGGGCCACCATGGGGCCTCCCCTGCCTTCCGAGGAGGTGCCGGACAGGAGCGCCATTCACCCTACGGGCGATGTCACCCTGCGGGTGGTGGCGAGCGCCCCGTACACAACGGGCCTGTTCCGGCTCGACCAGCTCATCGCGTCGATGGCCAGGGAATCGCTCTGGCTCACGGACGCCTACTTCGTGAGCGTACCCCCTTATGTGCAGGCCCTTGCCGCAGCCGCGCGCGACGGAGTGGATGTAAGACTTCTGGTTCCGGGAACCACGGATATCCCGTTTTTGAGGGCTGTTTCACGGGCAGGATACCAGCCTCTGCTGGAAGCGGGAGTACGGATCTTCGAGTGGAACGGCCAGATGCTCCACGCCAAGACCGCGGTGACGGATGGGAGATGGGCCAGGATCGGTTCGACCAACCTCAACATCTCGAGCTGGCTCGGCAACTACGAGCTCGACGTGGCAGTCGAGGATGCGCTGTTCGCCCGGTCCATGGAGGAGATGTATCTGGAGGACCTGTCCCGCTCCACCGAGATCGTGCTCGGCAGGCACCGGACCGCATGCCCGGTCAGCAGGCGGACCCGTATCATGCATTCCATGCAGGTACGGCCCCGGGGGAGCATGAGCCGTGCGGGCATCGGGGTCATGAGAATGGGCAACGTGGTGGGCGCGGCAATCAGCAACCGCCGCACCCTGGAGCCTGCCGAGGCCAAGCTCATGTTCGGGGCCGGCGTGTTTCTCCTCGCGCTTGCGGTAACAGCCGTGTGCTGGCCGCAATGGCTGGCCGTTCCCTTTGCGGTGGTCAGCACCTGGGTGGCTGTCACCCTGCTCCTGAGGGCGCTGAACATCCTCATTCAGCACCGTAAACACCGCACTCACTACGGCTTCCGGACAGGGGAGCCGCCGGACTGCAGGGGAGACCGCTGAAGGGTAAAAAACATCGGGAGGTGTTCATGCCGCTGTTTCTCCTGGTCATTTTTGGCGCGTACAGCGCCGCGCATGCCTACGCATTTTTCAAGATACGTGCAGCTTTTTCCTTCGGTGCGGCCCCCGGGATCCTTCTCGGGCTGTTCATGGTGCTCATGGTCTGCTCTCCCCTCGTAGTGCGCTTGCTGGAAAAACAGGGCCTCGACCTGCCTGCCCGGGTCCTCTCATATATCGGCTATGGCTGGATGGGCGTGTTCTTTCTCTTTTTCTCGCTGTCCATTCTGATGGACCTCCTCCGAGTCGCCGCCTATGGCGCCTCCCTGGTGCTCCACAGAGACTTTGCGCCCTTCATGCCCGGTGCACGAATGACCTTTCTCATCCCCCTGGTCCTCGCGCTGGGATTCTCCCTGGCAGGATTTTTCTCGGCCCTGGATATCCGTCCGGTGAAGGTGACGCTCCAGTCATCCGGGATTTCAGGAGAAACGGGCAGGCTCAGGATCGTCCAGATCTCGGACGTTCATGTGGGCCTTACGGTCCGCTCGAATAGGCTCAGGAAGATCGCAGAGGTGATCCGCAAGGCAGAACCCGACCTCATCGTCTCCACCGGGGATCTGGTGGACGGACAGATGGACAGCATCGCTGGACTGGCAAAGATTCTGCGCGAACTGCAACCCCGGTACGGCAAGTATGCCGTGACCGGCAACCACGAGTTTTATGCGGGCCTGTCCCATGCACTGGACTTCACGTCGCGGGCCGGATTCACCGTGCTCAGGGGAGAGCACGTGAATATCCCGGGGGTCATCTCGATTGTCGGCGTTGACGATCCTACGGGCAGGCAAATGGGTATGCACGGAGGAAAAACCGAAGCCGAGCTGCTCCCGGGTCTTCCGCGGGACACCTTTGTCCTGCTCCTGAAGCATCAGCCCGCCCTGGAGAACGGCAGCACGGGCCTCTTCGACCTCCAGCTCTCGGGGCATACCCACCGCGGCCAGATCTTCCCCTTTGGCCTGCTGGTAAAGCTCTTCTTTCCCCGCACGGCAGGCCTGTACAGCCTCGCAGATGGCTCCAGCCTCTATGTGAGCCGGGGAACGGGCACCTGGGGGCCTCCGATCCGGGTCCTGTCTCCCCCGGAGGTCACGGTGATCGATCTCGTCCCATAATGAACGAGGCGAATCAGATACTATTCGCCCATGATATTATAGCCCGAATCGAGATAGATGAGGTTGCCCGTCATCCCTTTTGCCCGGTCGCTCGCCAGATATGCGGCCAGAAACCCGACATCCTCGTTTGACACCACATAGCTTTCCGGCGCGCGGGCATACTGCTCCTTGAGCAGCTCCTCGAAGTCGGCCAGACCTGAAGCGGCCCGGGTCATGATCGGCCCCGGCGAGATGGTGTGCACACGGATGCCCTTGTCTCCCAGCTCGGCTGCCAGGTATTCGGTGGTCTGCTGTAGTGCCGCCTTCACCGGACCCATCATGCGGTAGTTCCGGATGACCCGCTCTCCTCCCAGATAGCTCAGGGTGATCAGGCACCCGCCTCTGGTCATGAGCGGTTCGGCGAGCCGCGCCATGCGGATGAACGAGTGAACAGACACATCCATGGCAATGGTCCATCCCTCCAGAGAGACATCGGCCAGCCGGAGGCGAAGATCCTGCAGAGGAGCGTACGCGATGGCATGCAGCAGAAAGTCCAGCCTGCCCCACTTTTTTTTCACCTCATCAAAGACCTTCTCAAGCTCGCCCGCCTTCTGGACGTTGCAGGGCATGATGATGGTGCTCTCAAGCTTCTCCGCCAGAGGCCGCACATAGTGCTCAGCCTTTTCGTTGAGATAGGTGACGCCGATTTCGGCGCCCGCGGCGCGGCAGACCTTTGCCACGCCGTATGCAATGCTGAGCTCGTTGGCCATGCCGAATATCATTCCATACTTGTTCTCAAGGCTCACCACACAGTCGGTACTCTTTATGGTTTCCATGTCCCCACCTTTCTTACCGCCCGGCACTGCCCGTGCTTGGGCCTCTGTCCGGATCGTGCCGGAAATTGGTTTGTCAGGGTTTTTCAACGAATCGAACACAATGGCGCAAAGAGAGAATCTTTTAAAAACCCCCTCTGAAGCGCATATCATCCCCTTTTTCGTCCCGGCCCCATCTCCTTTCCCATCTTCACCCCTTCTCCTTAAAAAAGGAATGGACAAGGAGAAGGAAGCCCGGTCCTTGGGGAATGCACCCGCAAGGTCCATCTGATCGACATGAATCATGCTAACCTCGGGGTGGTCATTCTCAAGAAGGGATGACGGCAAGGCGCATATTCCCAGCTTCCTGAATTTTCCATCTTTACAGCTCGCTGTTTTTTCTGATATTCTACAAGATGTTCGATTCTAGAAACTCTCGCTGTTAAAAGGCCTTTCTCCGCTCTCTTTTATGGCCGCGGGCTTGCGGGATGGTATGGGGCCGGCCAGGCAGCCCTATGTCCGGGAACGTGTCACGGGGTTTCGAAATGGCATAGTCCTGTTCCCCGTGGCCGCCAGGTCCCGGAGAAATGCCGGCCTCTTCCTTTTTCAGCAGGAAAGGAGACTGCTCATGGAAAAAACCGTTTTATTCATGGTGGAAGGTTCGACCGCACTGATCACCCTGAACCGCCCCGAGAGGCACAACGCCATCTGCCGGGACCTGCTCATAGGCCTGTATGACGCCATTGACGAGACAGCGCGCAACGACGGGATCAAGGCGGCGATCATCACCGGAAACGGCAGATCATTCTGCTCCGGCCTGGACCTGAGCGTCGTGGGCAAGGAAAACCTGCAGGACCCCCGAGGCGACGGGAGGGACATGCCGGATGTGTTCGCCGCCTGCAAAAAGCCCATTATCGGCGCAATCAACGGCAACGCCATCACGGGCGGGTTCGAGCTCGCGCTGAACTGCGATTTCCTCATCGCATCCGACAACGCCCGGTTCATCGACTCCCACGCCAAGGTCGGGATCCATCCCGGGTGGGGAATGACGCAGCTGCTCCAGCAGGCGGTAGGGCAGAGAATGGCCAAGCAGCTGTCGTTCACCTGCATGCCCCTCTCGGCGCATGATGCGCTTCGGTGCGGGCTTGTCAACGAGGTGGTTCCCCCAGGAGAGCTTATCCCCCGGGCAAAGCAGATCGCCCGGGATATCGCCGAGGTCGATTTCGGGATCATGCTGGAGATCAAGGCCCTGATCGAAAAGCAGAACGAGGTCCCTGTCCAGGAGGCCCTGAAGATCGAGCGGAAAGGCTTTCAGGCATTCCTGAAACGGGTGAACCTGTTCTTCTGATATGCTGCTCGGGGCGCACCTGTCGAGAAGCGCGCGAGGCGCCTTTTTTAAAGGACCTGTTTGCCCGGGCGGTTTCGTTCGTGCCCGGGCGCCCTTATCCCTGGCCCGCGCTTCCGGCTGCGGCAGGCTCGAACCCTTCCAGCTGCACGAGGAAATGGCCCATGATCCGGCGTGAATCGATCTTAAGCACGTCTCGCGCACTGTCTGCGGAAAGGTAGATGTTCAGGTCGCGCTCCTTTTTCTCCGCCTCTGTCTCACTGCCGTCGTCATCGAGCTTGATTGCCTGCTGCACGATCTCCCATGCCTTGCGCTTCTGCCCGCCTATGTCCACGACCTCTTCTCCGGTGCAGATGAAATGCGACTCGTACCGGGACCTGCCCGAAAAGATCTGGACGTGCTGCTCCATACCCGGCTTCCAATCGATCTCCCGGATCAGATGGACAACGGAGAGGGGGTCCATGGTGAAGTCGGAGGCCTCAATCTCCTTTACCTTGTTTTCGAGAGGCTCCCCTTTCTCGGATTCCGTGCGCACCGATGTTATGGTGCCGTCGTCCCGGAAGTGTATGGCCGTGTCCTTGTTCATGGAGCGCACCCTTGACAGGATCCGTGTTCTGACCGGCAGCAGAGAATCGGCCCGGGTGATGTTCCCCCCGCTGAAACGGACCTTGTAGAACCGGTCTATGGTGGGACTGGTCCTGGCGCTGAACCGAATCTCAAAGAGGTCTCCCTTCTGATCGAGCACCACTTGACCGGTGCCGATGTTCAGGCCGTTGAATTTGAAGCTGTAGTGGTATGTTCCGAGCCGGGGCCGGAACCCGGAATCAGGGAGCTTATGGAAGGCCCTTCTGCCGGCCCACGGTTCGACCGCTCCATGGGAAACGCTTGACAGAACGCTCAAGATCGCGATCAGGGCGGAAAAGATCAGAATGTGACTGCGTTTTGTTTTTCCTCTCATGCTGATGGGTATCCTCCAGTCTTTGAAGATGATCCTTCTTCTGTCTCCTCGTGGAAAACCTGCCCACTCCACTTGAAAACGGTGACCGGACCCGGCGGAAAACGCACAAGGGCCCCTTCTTGCCGATCATACCCTTTTTTATTGAATCAGAAGGCGCCGCCAGGTCCATATCAATGGATTTTCCGGAGAGGAACTCCCCTTTCCCAGCGTTGCCGTCAAAGGTGTTCATACAAGAGCGCTGCCCGGTCTCTCCTGCTGCGCAACCCATAGGCCATACCTGAAAGGAGAAGTCAAGTTCCGTCCGCGAGCGGCGCGATCACCCGCTGTCTTCCCTGCCTTAAGGGGCCCTGCCTCGGGGCGGACGGGCAATGGAGACCTGCCATGCCGCATTGATGAGCCCGATGTGGGAAAACGCCTGGGGAAAGTTCCCGAGCATCTCGTCCGTGCCGGGCTCCGCCATCTCGGAGAAAAGGCCCAGATCATTGGAATACGCACTCACCTGATCGAACTTTTCCATGGCCTTGTCCGTCAGGCCGGCAAGGGCAAGGCATTCCACCATCCAGTAGCTGCAGAGAATGAACCCGTTGGGTTCCCCTGGCCAGCGGCGGATGAGCCCGCCCTCTCCCAGGGTGCGCTCCACGGCGTCGATGGTGGCTCTCATGCGGCGGTCCGTGGCGGGCAGAAAGCCCACAATGGGCATCAGCAGCGCCGAGGCATCCAGGTGGTCCGAGCCCAAGACGCCGGTAAACGCCTGCGCTCTTTCACTCCATCCACGGGAAAGGATCGTGTCCCGGATCTGGTCACGCTCGCTTTCCCATCCCCCTGCCTCACTCCAGGCATCCAACCGGGAAGCGAGCTTCACTGCGCGATCCAGCGCCACCCAGCACATGAGCTTTGAGGAGAGATAGTGACGCTCTCTGTCCCTGGCCTCCCACATCCCGGAATCCCGTTCCCGCCAGCCGGAGGCAGCCCTCTGGGCAAGGGTCACCAGAAGCCGCCTGGTGAAACCGCTCATATCCCCCAGCTTCTCCTTGAGCAGGAAAGCGGCATCCAGCACCTCTCCCGGCACATCAAGCTGTCTCTGCCTCCAGGCATCGTTCCCCACCCGCACCGGGCGGCTGCCCTGATATCCCTCCAGGTGGTCCAGCACGTGCTCAGTCAGGTCCCTCTCCCCGCCTATGCCGTACATGATCTGAACCGCCTGGTGACCTTGGGCCCCACCCGTCCGGTCGATCCAGGCAAAAAACCGCTCGGGCTCGTCCGGGCACGCCCCGACCCACAGCGCCCGCATGACCAGGCTCAAATCCCTCAGCCAGGCGAACCGGTAATCCCAGTTTTCCCGTCCGCCCGCGATCTCGGGCAGCGATGTGGTGGCAGCGGCGATCACCGAGCCGGTGGGCTGGTAGGTCAGCCCCTGGAGCACCAGGGCGCTCCTGCGCACTTCTTCCCGGTAGAGCCCCTGATACCCGGTGTGAAGGTCTGCCCAGGAATGCCAGGCCGCTATGGTGTCCTCGATGGTCAACCGCGCATCGATGGCCCGGTCAGATGGTCCGCAGTCAGGGGCACGGTAGGCGAGACTGAACTCTGCGCTCTGCCCGGCGCTGATCCTGAACCGGGCGCAGATGCCCTCCCCAGTCAACTCTGAAGGCACCCCTGCGATCAGATCCAGTTCCACGGGTCCTCCCACAATATTCCACCCGCGATCCGTGGATTGGTATCTGGGGATGGTCAGCCCGTATTCCATACGGGGGCAAAACTCCATGTCCATATCGGCCTCGCCGGCCAGCCCCTGCACGCGGCGCAGCAGAACATGGGGCACCTTCCGGCCGATACCGTGTCCCCGGGATCCGGGCTCGAACATGAGTGCATCGGTGAGCGACACCGAGCCTTTTGCCATATGGAAAACATTGCGGATCACAAGAGAATGCCCGATATACGCCCATTGCGAACGGTATTCGCCCGCCGGGCGGATGTGCCAGTGTCCCGAGCCGCGGTCCAGGATGCGCCCGAAGACCGACGGTGAATCGAACCGGGGAAGGCAGTACCAGTCCACTGATCCGTCTCTGCCCACCAGGGCGGATGACTGGGAGTCGGACAAGAAGGCATAATCCCGAATCTTCACAACGCTCACCCTCTGAATTAAGGATAGGGGGGAAAGACGTGCCGTCAATGCCTCCTCGCCCGCGTTCTCAGGAGGACCTGATCCTGTTGACATTGCTCTCCTTGCCGATGACCACGAGGATATCACTGTCCTTGATGATGAAATCCCCCTTGGGAACAATGGTGAACCGTTCGGGTATGAGTTCCCGGACAGCGATGACCTGGACACTGTACCTCTGGGGCAGTGCGAGCTGGGCCAGGGTCTTGCCCACGAAATCATTGGGGGGCGCGATCTCGGCGATCTGATAATCCTCGGACATCTCGATGAACTCGAGAATATTGGGCATGACCAGGCTCTTGGCCACTTTGATCCCCATGTCCTTTTCCGGGAAGATGATGTCTGTAGCGCCCACCTTCCTGAGTATCTTGCCGTGATCCTCGTTGACCGCCTTGACGATGATCTGACCCACGCCCATCTCCTGCAGGTACAGGGCGATCAGGGTGGCGGCGCTGGTGTTGTCGCCCAGGCTGATCACCACTGCGTTGGCCGTATCGAGCCCGAGGCTCAGGAGGTTCTCTTTTCTCGTGGCGTCCGCGATCACCGGATTACGGGTGAAGTCCCGGATCTTCTGTACCCGGTCCTTGTCGAGGTCGATGGCGATGGTGTTCTGCCTCAGCTCGTTGAGCGTCCTCACCACCCAGGATCCGAAGTTTCCCAGGCCGATAACCGCAAATGTCTTTGCCATACGATCTCCCAAGTGCTAACCGATCAGGATATTTTCCTCCGCATACCGGTAACTCGAAGCGCGCCTCCGTGAGGCAACGATGTACACCAGGGTGAGGATGCCCACCCTGCCCACCAGCATGCTCGTGATGATGAAGAGCTTCCCGTTCGCATCCATCCCGGATGTGATCCCGGTTGACAGCCCTACCGTGCCGAAGGCGGAGACCGTCTCGAAGAGATATTCCATGAACGGGCCCCTGCTCTGCCCTGATGGGACTGCGCCGTGCTGGTTGATCATATGCAGGAACACGATCATCAGAATGAAGACCACGGCCGACATGAAGACCGTGATGGCCCGGGATACGACCTCGTCCGACAGCGTTGCCCTGAGCACGTTGTTGGCCTCGCTGCCCTTGATCCTGTTCATGACGACCACTGCCAGAACCCCGATGCTCGTTGTCTTGATCCCGCCCCCGGTAGACCCCGGGGAGGCGCCGATGAACATGAAGATCATCATGAACAGGAAGGTGGCATTGCCCAAGACACTAAAATCGATCGTGTTGAAGCCCGCAGTACGTGTGGTGACAGACTGGAAATAGGAGACCAGGATTTGCTCGGTCCAGGGCATACCGGCCATGGAATATTCCCGTTCCAGGGCCCAGAAGAGCAGGGCGCCGAGTATGATCAGTATAAGAGACACAACAAGGGAGAGGCGCGTATTCAGGGTGAGCCTCGTGTTTCCCTTCCTGCTCAGGCGATTGATCACATCCCTCACCACCGGGAATCCGATCCCTCCCAGAATCATCAATGTGGTGATGATCAGGTTGACCCCGACATTGGCACGATACCGGCTCAGGTTGTCGGGAAACAGTGAAAATCCGGCATTGCAGAATGCGGTGATGGAGTGGAAGACAGAGTGGAAGACCCTTCTTGAGAAGACCAGATCACTTTTCCAGCAGGGCATCAGGAGCAGGGTCCCTGCAAGCTCGGATAACAAGGTGAAGGCAAAGATGAAAACCACCAGATGTTTGATATCCCGGGTTATTTCGGATGCATAGGTCTCCTGGATGAACAATCGCTGGCGGATGCTGACGGTCCACCCGAGTGAGAGAAAGAGCAGGGCCGCAAAGGTCATGATGCCCAGCCCGCCGATCTCCACCATGAGCATGATGAGGATCTGGCCGAAAAGGCTGAAGTACGTGCCCGTGTCCACCACCACAAGCCCGGTGACACAGAAGGCCGAGGTGGAGGTGAACAGGGCATCGATCCATTCGATGTGCCCCGACCTCGTGGACATGGGTATCCGGAGCAGCAGGGTTCCGAGTATGATGGCGATCAGGTAGCTGACCAAGAAAAACAATCCGGGGCTGAAGAGAAGGAACCGTCTGAGCAGGGTACGGAAAGGGTTGCCGACTGCCAGGCCCAGGAGCCTATGCCCGGTCCGCAGAATCATGGGGAAAAGGACCTGTCATCCGATTTCTTTGTAATCAGGAGAGCTCATTCGTCCATGAAGCCTGATTCCGGGAACATCATGCCGCCGCCTCCCATCATCCCAGGCCCAAAGCTCCCGGAGCCCGTCATCGGACAGGCACCCATCATGCCCATGCCGCCTCCCATCATACCCAGGCTTCTCGTCACGGGGTAGATGAGGTCGGCCTCTGCGAGCTGCATGTACATTTTCACCCGCTGCTGGTAGAGATCGGAGCGCAGGCCGTTGATGGTTTCCACCAGTGAATTCACCCTGGACTCATCGATCGTTTCTGCCGTCAGGGCTGCTTGGAGCTGGATTTTCTGTTCCCAGAGCTTCTCCCTGGCATCCGCGGTTGCCTGCTGATAGTTCTGATAGATATTCCTGACCGTGCGCTGCTGCTCCGGCGTAAGCTGGCTGAGCATCATGGCTTGGTGCCGTTCCATGCCGTACAGGGGGCCTGGTCCCCTTCGGGGGATACCCTGCTGGGACAAGGCCGGGGTTGCAGCGATCAGTATGATCACAAAAGCGGCGAAGATCCCTGTGACCGGTTTCCGAAGATCCATACCTCACCTCCTGTTTCCTTTCATGGATAAAGAATGAGGACGGGCGCCCTCCTTCTGCTTTTTTAAAGCAGCGGGCTTGGCCTCTGAATCATACCCATCCTTTGCGAGCCCTTCAGAAGCCTGTCTGGAGGGAGAATTCCTTACCTGCCGCATCCCTGCCGGCCATAGCTTCCCGATCCTCGGCTCTATTTTCTGAATGGCCTCACAATCCGGGCCGCCATTGCAGTGCCGTTGAGGAGGTCGGATACCCCGAGACCGAGCATGGCGGCAAGGCTCAGGATGATGGGATTGACCCCGCCCAGAGCGATGATGCCCAGGACAAGCGCGCCCGTTCCAATGAGCAGCTGGGCCCCGGCCGCGGCATGGACGGACTGCCTGCCCACCTCCCGGACGCGGTCGTCCTGGGCCCGGCAACGGACTTCCACTATATTCATGCGGGCCGTGACCCCGCTCGCAAGGAGCAGGGTAATCCCCAAGACGATCACGGCCGCGGGCAGCAGGATGTGCGGTCTCACGCCCAGCAGTGACAGGATCCCCAGCACCACGCCTGTGCATCCGCCCAGAAACTCCACCACCATGCCGCTGCCCAGTTCGGCGCTCTCGATCTTGCCCTCACCGGCCTCGCACATCCATACGGGCATCCTGCCTGCAACCGCCCCGCCCTCGAGCAGCAGTGCCGTACCGGCCCCGATGATGGCAACGGCGAGCAGCGCTTCGGGGTAGATGTCGAAGAGCCCGATGATGGCGACGGCCCCCGAGGCTGCACCCACAATGCCTTCAGCCAGCGAACCGGCTGAAATCATTTTGATGGTGTGCCACGGCCGGGTATGAGAGGTATCAGACCGGTGCTGCATGGGAATCCCTGTCAAAGAATTTCTCTGTTGCAAGGCGGTATCTGTCTGTCCTTTGCCCGGCCGGCGCAGGTTCCATTGTGGGCAGGGCATCAGGCCCCGGGTATCGGGTGAAGGAGATCCCTCCTTTTTCTTTTTTTCGCATCCGGGTGGCTCCCGTCTGCTTCTCCTGTAGGTTAAGGATATATTCCGGACCTGCAATCTCAAATATGCCCGGAGCATTTCAGGGAATACCGGTTTCTCCCTTATAAGGAGTAATGCGTCTTGTCCGGCCGGTCGATAGAACCGGTAACAGGGGGTTTGCCATGATAAGGGAAGCCGCCGCGACATCGGTCTGATGGGGAGCATATGCCGGTTTTTATCAGGACATGGACACTCATGGTCACACTCTTTTTCCTGCTGGTGTCCGGGTGCGCCCACAAGGGCCCTGTTTCTTCCGGGAAGGGCCTTTCCATCAGGGCGCCTGCCATGGGCTATTCCATCCAGGCAGGGGCGTTCTCCCGGATAGAGAACGCGATCGGCCTCACCCATTCGCTCGAATCCCAGGGAATCGATGCCTTTTATTTTGCTGACAGCTCAGGACTCTTCAAGGTCCGGTTCGGGAACTATGCAACGAGAGAAGAGGCTGCATCCGCTGCCGAAAGCCTGCGCAGTGCCGGGAGCATCGATGTCTTCGCGATCGTGAGCCCAGGCGACCACGCACCTGCCCACAGGCATCCGGCACTCCGGGCATCCATCAGAGACGACCTCGTCCGGACCGCCAGGAGTTTTATCGGCATTCCCTACCAGTGGGGATCTTCCCGCCCCGGAGACGGTCTGGACTGCAGCGGACTGGTTCTGGCCGTCTACCGGCTCAACGGCCTGAGCGTACCCCGCACCTCACGGGACCAGTTTTCACACGGCACGCCGGTTGTGAAAAACCGGCTGGCAAAGGGTGACCTCGTTTTCTTCGCCACAGGCGGGATGCGCCGCATCTCCCATGTCGGCATCTATATCGGAAACAACCGTTTCATCCATGCGCCCGGCACAGGGAAGGCCATCTGCGCGGAGTCTCTTTCATCCGACTATTTCCGCGGCCGGTTCATGGGCGCGTGCACCTATCTCAACTGATCTCACGGACTGCATCCCCGGAGAGGCAAAGGCCTTTAAGGATACGTTACTGCCCTTGGAGAAAGATGCATTTTTTGCAAAAAAGCTGTTTTATCCTCATATTTCCGGTATCCAGATCCGATAATACCTCTTGAGGGTTACGGAGCCGGGAAAAGCGCAGCCAGATGACCGCGCCAAGAAGGATGCCGCAGGAACAAAGAGCGATCACACGGCCGGCGAGCGGCCCTTTCCTTAAAAACAATGCTCCTCTCAGGATGGAATGGATTGATGGAAGGCAAAAAGGCCCACCAGGAAATGTATGATGCGGGAATGAGGACCGGAGTGATAACCATCCTGGGGTTTGTCTTTGTCTGCCTGCTCATCATGACCGGCCGCAGCGAGCACCCCTTCGGAAACAACCCTTTCGATCAACCGGTGGCGGCGGCGAGATCGGGTATTCCCCTTGTCTCGGGCCGGACCGCGTTGCACACCGGCAGCTCCGGCAGCGGATCACCCGCAATCGTCGGCCAGGACGAAGAGCGATACCAGGAATACCTGGTCCGGATAACCAACTATGAGAACGAGGGGTCTTTTGAAATCCTGAAAAACGGCAGGCAGGTCTGCTCTGTACACGAGGCGTCCAATTTCGGCTTCGCAAAGGTCCACGAGGGAAAAAATTATCTCCTCCTCATGGGCACGGACGTCACGGGCAATGGACAGCCGGACCTGGTAATCACGGAGTGGAGCCTGGGACCACGCTGCTGCCATACCTTTCACCTGTTCGAGATCGGAGATCGCTTCCATCACATCCAGAGCATTGATGCAGGAAGCAGCGAGTCCGCCCGCTTCCTGAACCTGGACGGCTTGCCCGGCCTCGAGTTTATCACTGACGACTGGACCTTCGCCTACGAGCCCGGCGGCTTTGCCGATTCTCCGGCTCCCCGGGTCATCCTCAAATACGACGGCACCTCATATGTCTTTGCACACGATCTCATGAAGCAGGGTCCTCCAGATGAAGACCTGGTGCATGCAACAGCCGAGAGCATACGAACCATGGGCGGCTGGCTTACGGGTTTTCCGCCCCCGGAGATCGGGCAGGAAATGGTCGATCTGATCTATTCGGGCAATACGGCTCATGCCCTGAGCCTGCTCGATCAGGCCTGGCCCTCGGATGTGAGCGG
>JALNWY010000029.1 GCA_023230665.1 Deltaproteobacteria bacterium | reverse complement strand
GGGCTGAAAAACGTGCTTACGCTGCTTGACAAGGTAGAGGCAGCACCCCTATATAGTTCCACGAAAATCGTAGATCAAGGGAGTCATTTTCATGCCTATTTATGAGTATAAGTGTTTACAGTGCAATCATGAGTTCGAGGCGGTGCAGAAGTTCAGCGACGCCCCGGTCCGGCAGTGCTCGGTGTGCGGAGGTCCGGTCAAGAAACTGATCTCCCGTTCTTCCTTCCATCTCAAAGGCTCGGGCTGGTATCTGACGGATTATGCGAAGAAAAACACGCCCGCGGACACCAAGTCTTCCCCTGAGCCTGCAAAGGCATCCAGCGACTCTTCCTCATCGTCTGATTCCGACTGATCGGCACGGCATCGTGGGATTCACACATCTCGATGACCAGGGCCGGATATCCATGGTGGATGTCGGGGGCAAGGAGACCACCACCAGGGTCGCTGTGGCGCGGGGCTCCATCAGCATGAGCCGCGAGGCCTTTACCGCGGTGGTGAGCGACCGGGTGGCCAAGGGCAATGTCCTTGCCACGGCAAAGATCGCGGGCATCATGGCGGCAAAGAACACGGCCCAGACCATTCCCCTGTGCCATCCGCTTCCCATTGACCGGATTTCGGTAGAGTTCTTCCCCAGGGAGGAGGATGCGAGCATAGAGGTGGAGTCGAGCGTCAAGGTGTCGGGAAAAACCGGGGTCGAGATGGAGGCCCTGCATGCAGCCAGCATTGCCTTGCTCACGATCTATGACATGTGCAAGGCCATGGACAAGACCATGGTCATAAGCGGCATCCGTCTCATGGAAAAATCCGGAGGCAAAAGCGGCCATTTCAAACGCCCTGCCGAGTAGCCTCGCGTACCGAGCATTCACTATCAGAGCCTCAGCACCCTGTCTACCGCAGCCAGAATGTCATGGCTTACCTGATCGCGAGGTCTGTCGGCATCGATGACGCAATGCCTCGCATCCACTGCGAGGTCAAGAAATGCCTTGCGCAACTCCTGGTGAAAGAGGGGCTCGCGATCCTCGAACTTGTCTCCCGGCACAATTCGCTTCAGCGCACGGCCGGGGTCGACATCGAGCACAAAGGTAAGGTCAGGCTCGATCCAGGTCCCGGTCTTTTCCATGAGCTCGCGAATGCGCCCGACACCGAGTCCTCCCAGCACACCCTGATACGCCAGGGTCGAGTCGATGAACCGGTCGATGATCACGACCTTGCCCTGCTCGAGCGCGGGAAGAACCAGTTTTACGATGTTTTCTCGGCGCGAGGCAAGGACCAGGAGCAGCTCGGTCATCGTGTCCAGGCCTTCGTGAAAGAACAGACCGCGGATATCTTCGCAAAAGGCAGAGCCGCCCGGCTCCCGGAACGAGAGCCAAGGCAGCCCGTGCTGTTCAAGATGCGTGCAGAGGATTTTCACGTGGGTGGACTTGCCCACCCCCTCTCCGCCCTCGAAGCTGATGATCACTTCTTGTTTTTCAGTGCTGCATGGGCAGCAGCGAGCCGTGCAATCGGGACACGATATGGCGAGCAGCTCACATAGTTGAAACCCGCCCGGTGACAGAACTCGATGGACGAGGGCTCACCGCCGTGCTCTCCGCAGATGCCGATCTTCAGGTTCCTCCGGGCGGACCTCCCCTTTTTCACGCCGATCTTGATGAGCTCTCCCAGCCCGTCCTGGTCAATGGCTGTAAAGGGATCTTTGGGGAAGATCTTTTTGTCGACATAGAAGGGCAGGAACTTGCCCGCGTCGTCGCGGGAAAGGCCAAAGGTGGTCTGGGTGAGGTCGTTGGTGCCAAAGGAGAAAAACTCGGCCTGACGCGCGATCTCGTCGGCCGTGAGCGCGGCCCTGGGCAGTTCGATCATGGTGCCGACCAGGTAGTCGAGCTTGATCTTGGATGCCTTCATGACCTCTTCGGCCACCTCAACAGCCATGGCCTTCAGGGCTGCGAGCTCGTTCACATGGGCCACCAGGGGAATCATGATCTCGGGCTTGACCTTCACTCCCTTCTTTGCAGCGCCGCACGCCGCCTCCATGATGGCCCTGACCTGCATCTCATAGATCTCTGGGAAGGTGATGCCCAGTCTGCAGCCGCGGTGCCCCAGCATGGGGTTTGACTCGTGGAGCGAGTCGCGCTTGGCCTCGATATAGGCAGGGGTCTTCTTCAGGGCCTTGGCGACCTCGGCGACCTCGGCGTCGGTGTTGGGCAGGAACTCGTGCAGCGGCGGATCGAGAAGCCTGATCGTGACCGGCAGTCCGTCCATGACCTCGAAGATGGCCTCGAAATCGCCCTTCTGCATGGGCTTGATCTTTTCCAGGGCCTTGCGTCTTCCCTGCTCGTCGTCGGAAAGGATCATCTCGCGCACCGCGAGTATCCGGTCAGCATCGAAGAACATGTGCTCGGTGCGGCACAGGCCGATCCCCTCGGCGCCGAAGTCACGGGCCACCCGGGAGTCTTTGGGGGTATCCGCGTTGGTCCTGACGCCCAGCTTGCGGATCTTGTCTGCCCACTTCATGAGGGTGCCGAACGCGCCCGACAGGGAGGGCTCCACCGTGGCCACCTCGCCCAGCATCACCTCGCCCGTGGTGCCGTTGAGCGAGATATAGTCGCCTTTTTTGAAGGCGGCTGCGCCGAGCCTGGCGACCTGTTTCTTGTAGTCGATGACAAGGTCCTGGCACCCGGACACGCAGCACTTGCCCATTCCCCTGGCCACAACGGCCGCGTGTGAGGTCATGCCGCCCCGGGCCGTGAGGATGCCCTGGGCCACGTTCATGCCGTGGATGTCTTCAGGCGAGGTTTCAATCCTCACCAGGATGACCTTCTCGCCCCTGGCGGCCTCGACCTCGGCGTCTTCGGCGGAAAACACCACCTTGCCCACCGCAGCCCCCGGAGAGGCCGGAAGACCTTTGCCGATGACGTTTTTCTCGGCCTTGGGGTCGATCTGAGGGTGGAGCAACTGGTCGATCTGATCCGGGTTCACCCGGCTCACGGCCTCTTCCCTGGTGATCAGCCCCTCTTTCACCATGTCGACCGCGATATTGACGGCAGCCGCCGCAGTGCGCTTCCCGGTGCGGGTCTGGAGCATCCAGAGGTTGCCTTCCTGGATGGTGAACTCGATGTCCTGCATGTCGCGATAATGCCTTTCCAGGGTGAGATAGATCTCCTCGAGCTGGTTGTACTGATCCGGCAGGGCCTCCTGCATGGACAAGAACGAGGCGTCGCGCTTGCCCTTGATGTTGATGGGCATGGGCGTCCGGATACCGGCGACCACGTCTTCTCCCTGGGCGTTCTGGAGGTATTCGCCATAGAACACATTCTCGCCGGTGGCGGGGTCGCGGGTGAATGCCACGCCGGTGGCTGAATTTTCGCCCATGTTGCCGAATACCATGGCCTGGACATTGACTGCAGTGCCCCACTCGTCCGGGATGCTGTTGAGCTTGCGATAGGTGATGGCCCGAGGGGTGTTCCAGGATTTGAACACAGCCTCGATTCCGCCCCAGAGCTGGTCCATGGGATCAGAGGGCAGGTCCTTGCCGGTGAGCTTCTTCACCTTTTCTTTCAGGACGGCCACGAGCTTTTTCAGGTCGTCTGCCGTGAGCTCGGTGTCGAGCCTGACGCCCTTCTTGTGCTTCATCTTCTCGAGCTCTTCTTCAAGGGCATCGGAATCCGCGCCCATCACCACGTCCGAGTACATCTGGATGAACCGACGATAGCAGTCATAGGCGAAACGCTCGTTCCCGCTCATCTTGACGAGTCCGTGAACGGTCGCGTCATTGAGGCCGAGATTCAGAACCGTATCCATCATGCCGGGCATGGACGCCTTGGCGCCGGAGCGGACCGAGAAAAGCAGCGGGGCTTCCACATCGCCGTAACCGAGCTCCATGATACGCTCTACCTTGCGGATGGCTTCCTTCACCTGGGTCTTGAGCTCTTTCGGAAGCCCATTGGTCTCGTAATAGATTCTGCACATTTCCGTGGAAATGGTAAAGCCGGGAGGTACGGGGATTCCGAGATTGGTCATTTCGGCAAGGTTTGCGCCTTTGCCTCCGAGGATGTCCTTCATTTCGGCGTTGCCCTCGGCCTTGGTTCCCCTGCCTCCGAAGAGGTACACCAGTTTCTTTGCCATGACATTCTCCCTCTCTTCGCTATAGGTGTTAAATATCGTCAAGACGATAGTATAAATCCATACTTCTGTCCAAGCAAAAAAATGGCGTGAAGCCTCCCCTTGGGGAAGTTTCCGGAATTCGATGAATTTCGATTTTCCGCCCGGCTGCGCGGACTATTCGAGCTGTCTCAGCACGGACCTGGCCGCGATAATGCCCGAGCAGCTCGCCTGGATCAGGCCACGGGTGATGCCGGCGCCGTCTCCGATCACATAGAGCCCCTCGATCTCGGTCTTTAGCCCGCGGTCGAGCTCGATGCGGTTGGAGTAGAACTTGACCTCGATCCCGTAGAGGAGCGTATGCGCGGAATTCACGCCCGGCGCCACTTCGTCGAGGCTGGAGAGCATCTCCATGATGTCGGTGAGGATCCGGTAGGGCAGGCAGTAGCTCAAGTCCCCGGGGGTGGCGTCGTGCAGGGTGGGGTTGGTCAGGCACCTCAAGAGTCGGGACGGGTTGGTCCTTCTCCCGGCGTGAAGGTCCCCCAGGCGCTGGACAATGACCCCCTTGCCCAGCATGTTGGCGAGCCGGGCCACGGATTCGCCATAGCCGATGGGGTCGTCGAAGGGCTCGGTGAAATCGGCGCTCACGAGGATGGCGAAGTTGGTGTTCTCGGTCCGGGTTCGTGCCCAGGAATGCCCATTGACCGTGAGGATGTCGCCCATGGTCTCCCTGACCACCTCGCCGTAGGGGTTCATGCAGAAGGTCCGCACCCGGTCGTCGAAGGTCTTTGAATAGTAGACAAACTTGGTCTCGTAGGCCTTTTCAGTCAGATCTTCCATGACCACGGCCGGGAGTTCGACCCGCACGCCAAGATCAACGGGATTGGGGCGGGTTTCCAGGCCGAGCTGCTTTGCCTGCCCCGACATCCAGGAAGACCCCACCCTCCCGGGGGCCGCGATGACGGCGCGCGCATCGATGACCGTGCCGTCTTCCAGGCTCACGCCCGTGACCTGGCCGCCTTGTTTCAGGATATCCCGGGCCCGGGTATTGAAGATCACCTTTACCTTGCTGCGGAGCTCTTCCCGTATATTCTTGAGAATGGTATAGCAGTTCTCGGTACCGATATGGCGGACCTTGGTGGGGACGTAGATAAGGCCGGCGAGCTTTGCCCGGGCCGAGATCCGGGCAGCGTCGTCGGGCTCCACCGCGTAGAGGCCCCCGCTCGACTCGTGGCTCGTATAGATCCGGTCGACCTCATCGAGAAGCTCCAGGAGCTCGCTTTCGTTCAGCAGGGACGAAAGCTGCCCCCCTACATCGGTCGAGATGGTGAGCTTGCCGTCGCTGTACGCGCCCGCGCCTCCCCAGCCCACAAGCATATCCCTGCCCGACCTGCTCCTCTGAATGATGTCCTTGCCCTGCTCCACGATGACTATGTCGAGCTCGTCCGAGCTCTTGGCCAGCTCCTGGGCCGCAAAGATACCTGCCGGTCCTGCGCCGATGATCACCACGTCAGCCATACAAAGCCCTCCTTTTTTTCAGCAATATGGTAAAGGCCAGAACCAGGGCCGCGGCATTTGCGCCCCACGATGCCGCCAGGGGGTGGATGACGCCCGAGGCCCCGAGCCCGGTCATCCCCGAGTGGAGAAACCAATAGGACAGCCCCAGCACCAGTCCCAGGGAGATCCCTCGCGCGATTCCGCCGGCCCTGGGGAAGCGCATCCCGAACGGAATCACGAGGATGGTGATGATGAACGGCGCCAGGGCGAAGCTGATCCGGCTGTGATACAGGGTTTCAGTGGCGGGAGACGCGATGCCGTCTTGCCTGAGCTGCACAAGGTAGGTGCGGAGTTCGGTGATCGGGAGCAGCTCGGAGTTCGTCTCGGCCATGACCAGGTCCTCGGGCTCCTGCCCGAGAGGAAGAACCGTGGCGGGACGGGGATCCGATATCCCCCTGTTCCCGAGTTCGATGACCTCCATTCCCTGTGCGGTCCAGACGCCGCCGCTCCAGCGGGCGCTCTTTGCACGAATCACCTGTTTGAGCCTGCCTGAGGAGAATCGGTAGCAGGTAATGTCCTCCATGATTCCCCGGGCAACGTCGAGCCTGGCCACGCTGTAGATATCCTGTCCCACCTTGAAGCGCCCCCCGCTCACCGAGAAGGTTCCGGCGACCTCGGTCTTTTTGATGCTCAGGTTCTCGATTCTCTCGGCCTTTCTCTGGGCCATGGGATAGAAATAGAAGCTCGTGGAGGCCATCAGGATGGTCGCAAGGATACCCACAAAGAGATAGGGAATATAAATCTGCTTGAGGGACACTGAGCACGACTGCATGGCGATGATCTCGCTGTGCCGCGAGAATGCGGCCTGGGCTGCCAGTATGCCCAGACAGACCGAAAAGGGAAGGACCCAGTGAACCATCTGCGGCACCGAGAATGCAAGATATTGCAGGATCACAGGCAGCCCCGTGCCGTATTCCGCAAAGGTGGTGAGTTTCCCGAACAGTTCGGAGATCACCATGAGGAGAACGAGGCTTGTCAGGGCGCCCAGCGTCATGGCGCCCGCCTTCCTGAAGATGTACCTGCGTATGATGGAGTTCATCACG
The DNA here is from genome assembly GCA_023230665.1 of Deltaproteobacteria bacterium. Taxonomy (GTDB): domain Bacteria; phylum Desulfobacterota; class Desulfomonilia; order UBA1062; family UBA1062; genus Phosphitivorax. The sequence continues at coordinate 16,586 of JALNWY010000029.1, read as the reverse complement.
CGCCTCCCCTGCCCAGGCCCGAGCGCCTCCAGAAGAACACCCCCAGGAGGATCACACAGAAGATCACATTGGGGATCCAGGCCCCGGCCACGGGGTTCAGGACACCGCCCTTGACCAGGCGGTCGGCCATGAGAAAGACCAGGTAGTAGCCCAGGATGGTTCCGAGTCCGAATACGATGCCCGAATGCCTGGGCGAACGCGGCCTCTGGATGCCGAACTGTATGCCGACCAGGGCCAGGATCAGGTTGATCACGGGAAAGGAATACCGATTATGGTACTCCTTGATCATCTTGGGCTTGGGGTTTTCCTGGATCAGCTCGGCAAGCTGAGACTGGGTCAGCACATCAGCGTCTCTGATCCCGAGCTTGCCCTTAAAGTCAGCGTCCAGGGTGAAGGTATATTCCTGAAAGGTGATATACCGCAGGCTCTTGCCCGACTCCATGAAAACGCTTCCGTCCGACAACCTCATGAGAATGCCCGAGGGCGAGAAATCAATGGTGCCCTTTTCCGCCGCAATGATGGAGCGGCCCGATCCTTGGGTTTCGATGAACACGTTGTGGAGTTCGCGGGCCACCTGGTTCACGGACTCGACATAGAGCGTCACACCGGAAAAGGTGTCTATGAACTCCCGCTCCTTGATAAAGGAATATACCTTTTCCGGCGCCTTCTCGACAAGGCGCTCCTGTATCCTCTGCATGGAGAGGGGGCCCAGATACATGGCAATGCTCACGTGCAGGACCATGCAAACGAGGGAAACAGCGATGATAGGCGCATGGACGGTGCGCATCCGGATCCCGCACGCCTGCATGGCGATGATTTCGGATTCGGTGGATAACTTCTCCAGGACCATGAGGACGCTGAAGATCAGCGCCATGGGCAGGACAAAGATGGCCAGCGGCACCAGGGCCAGGAGCAGAACGTCGAGATCCTCCAGCGACATGACCTGCCCGATGCGTATCCACTGGACAATGAACATGACGCTATACAGGACCAGAGCGGCCCCCACAAAGACCTTCAGGAGATGACTGAGCACATATCGCTGGATGATCATACTGTGTTCAGGATTATACGCACGGTATTTTCGCCTGTCCACACCATAAGAGATCTCTTTTAAGGGGCATGGCCGCAGCTTTGAAAGTACCTGAATCGCAAAGGATTGACAGTGCCTGGCGAAGCGGGTATATTTTTTCCCATGAAAGCATATGGTCTGCGTGTCCTCCCGGTCCTGTCACTGCTCCTGATGTTCGGGTGCGCTCACAAGTACAGTGAGGCCGAATATCTGGCCGTCTCCGGGCAGCTGGATACATGTCGGCAGGAACTCAAGATGATCCGGGAAGACAATGTACAGCTTTCGGAAAGGCTGGGCAGCGCGCTGGAAGAACTCGACAGGACCAGTACGACCCTGTCCTCCCTGATCACGGAAAAGCAGGATCTTCTGGACAGGAACATCCAGTGCCTTGAAGAGAAAAAGGTGCTTATGAAGCAGATATCCCAGTCCAACACCAGCCTTCAGGAGAAAAAGGAGCTGCAGTGGCGGATGGGCAAAGGCTACGAATACATCCTGTCATTTCTGGAAACCGAGCGGATCAGGGACCAGGTGTATATTGTCCGCACCCCGGAAAAGATCAAGGTCGTCATCCCTCAGAGAACTCTCTTTCCTACGCCTGCAAGCGCCTGGCTGACCCCCAGGGGTTCGAACGTGATCAGAAAGATCGCGCTGGGGCTCAAACAGCTCAACCCGGCTTCCATCGAGATCGCGGGCCATACAGACAACACACCCGTCGCCGGGGCCTCGAACAATGCATATCCCACCAACTGGCATCTGGCCCAGGCCCGCGCCATGTCGGTTCTGCTGATCTTCAACGACTCCGACATCCCCAAGGACAAGCTCTGCGCTGTTTCCTTTGGCGAAACCAAGCCCATCGCGGACAATACCTCGCAAGAAGGCAGGGCCATGAACCGGCGGGTGGAGATACTCATTGTCCCTTAAAAGGAGCGTTTTCGGGGTCGCCGGTCCGGAGGCCCGTGGCTTCTCCTGACCGTCCTGATCATGCGTTTCGTTCTCGTCGCCAGATCCATGTCGCGGTCCCCGAACCTGCCGGCCAGATAATCGTCCAGAAAGGCCTTGAACGCGCCTTCCAGAGACGGCCAGTGCTCGCGGACCTGCGCAAGATGTGCCTCGTGCGGGGCTGACCGGTCGAGCCGGAGACCTTTCTTTGCAATGGCGCCAAGCACCTTCCGGTAGGGGGCAGCCCCCCTTTTTTTCATCAGATGAGAGATCAGCAGCATTACGGTGCCAAGTGCGGCAATGCAGGCAAAACCTGCGAACACGGTTTTTGCCCGACCCTCGGTCCGGACCGATGGGGAGAAGATCGCTGCCGCCAGGTGTACCTGGTCATCGAGGGAGTATTGTATCACCCATCTGATCCATTGAAACCGCAGGGCATCGAAGGGATGTGCCCTCCTTAAGTCGGGTATCCGGCCCTGGGGAACGGCCTCAACAGTTTTCCACGTCCCATCGAGATACTCCACCCAGGCATGGGCGTTCTCCGCCCGTACCACGTAGTATCCCCCGCTCGTATTGAACTCATTGACCAGGAAACCCGTGACCACACGCGATGGTATGCCGCATCCCCTGATCATGACCGCAAGCGCAGATGCAAAGTGTTCGCAGTTCCCCTTCCCGCCCCTAAACACAAACCAGGCAATGGGTGAAATCTCCCGGGGGATGGCGAGACCCTCCAGAGTATAGGCATAGTGCGACTGCAGGTACTGCGTGAGCCTGCGCACCTTGCGCCGCGCCGTTCCCTGGCCTGCTATTCTTTTGCCCAGTTCGGCAACATCTCCAAGCTCATCGGGCACTTGGGCAGAGCCCGGTGTGTCATCATTGCCGAGTCGATGCACCCATACCTCGTACACCGGGGGGGCTTCCCCGTCCCAGTACAGGTTGGGCCCCTGTACACTGCATTCCAAGGGTGATATGCGGGAAAGCCTGAATGGATACAGGACATTTCGGCAAACGAGTCCCGTTGGATAGATGGTGAGCCTGTCAGTGCTTTCCTGCACAGTGCACGGGCCGGTCCGGGGCCCCGGTTCCGTGGTGAAACCGTCCTGTCTGAGCTTTCCGAGCCGGGCCCCGGAGAGATAGAATCTTCCTGGGGCCTTGCCCTGATCCCATATAATGCGTATGACCACAGATCGGTCGGTGCTGACGGACTCGGTGCGGTACAGGTCCACCTCTTCGGAAAACCCGGTCTGGGGCCGGGATATGATTCCCTGCCTCAGGATAGTTGACCAGGGTCTGGGGATGAGAATGAAGAGCAGACACGCTATGGCGACGATCCCGGCCCAGACCTTTGCCCAGTGCATGGGCTCGACCTGCTGTCTTGCCTTTTCTCCAAACCTTGATTCATCGAGGTTGGAGAGCAGCATGGGCACGAGAGCGGCCATGAGAAGCAGGCCAACCGGGAAAAGCAGGCTTTCGGTGGCAATAGTTGCAAGCGTGCACTCGGTTATGGCAATCCCTGCGATCTGATAAAGCTCGCGCGAGGTTTTCGGCAGGATCAGCCTGAGCATGGCGAAAAACACGATCAGGTCTCTTAAGGAAAAGAGCATCACGTCTTTTCCCTGTTCGAAGATCCGAAAGGCCTCAAAGGACATGACGAGTACGCTTGCGATCATGGCCAGAGGAGCGCCGAGAGGCAACCGCGCGGAAAAACGTATCAGAACGAGCGCATGAACGGCCATCAGAAGGGCCGAGACGGTCCACGGAAGCAGCCCTGACAGGCTCAGGCACAGGATGCCGGCGGCAGAGGTTCCTACGGTGAGCAGTGCAGTGCTAGAGATGGACGACATGGCAGCCTTTCGGAAAATCTCTGATCTCGGGTTCTCCCAGGTGATCCAGCAGGGCAAGAGCGCTCAGGATCGCGGTCTTGTGCGCCACCGATGCGCCCAGCCCGCTGAAGTGGCTGTTGAACGATATCCCGAAGCTCATCCCTGATTTCCACCATTCAAGCACGAGAAACACGGCCTGCCCGAGTTTTCGCTCCAGATCCCCTCCGGGCTGGAGGACCAGGACCGACCCACAGTCTCCGCAGCCCTGGACGACCCGGGATACAAACCCCAGGTGCTGTTTTTTCCACACAATAGAGGTGAGAGCATCACCCGGGACATAGGCCCGCACGTGCGATATGCTCTCGCTGCCGCTGCCCATGCCCTCCCCCGAATCCCCATCGAAGAGACCGGGCGAACAGGCGATTGGAGCGGGAAACACGATGACAGGGGTTTTCATGTGAAAGGTGATGGATTTTCTGAACAGGCCATAGGGATAGGTGGTGAAGATGGTCATATTGCCCAGGACATGCCTGCCTCGCCGTGAAAATGTCCTCTCATGCCGGAATATCTCCCTGACCCCGCGGGTGAGTGCCGGGATGTCTATCCTCCCTTCGTCGTAGAGCACGAGCCGGACTGAATCCTGCCTGGGATTCCGAATGGTGTAAAAAATCTCTCCGGGCATGCCGGTATAGATCTCCGGAGAGGGAGTTCTGTTCACATCCAGGTGGCGGATGTTCATTTCTGACTCGATGCCGGAGACGACCATGAACGACAGGAGAAAGGCGATGATGAGAAAGAGGAGATTGTTGCCCGTGAGCATGGCTACAAAGATGACAGCCGCCAGAAAGCAGAAGAAGACCTTGCCCGGCTTGGTGGGCGCAAAACCCCGCGGAGGCCTGAGCAGCTCAGAGAGGGACCGGGACTTCCCGGGCCAAGGCCTGGATGACATCGTAGGGATCGCCTCCTCGCGTTATGATCCGGTGGGGAAGAACGAGCGGCATCATGGTCATGACATCGCCGGGTGTGACGAAATCCCGCCCGTGCATGAAGGCCCATGCCTGCGACGCCCGCTTCAGGGCGAGACCTCCCCGGGGCGACACGCCCAGCTCGACATCCGGGAGAGAGCGGGTCGACCTGACGAGACCGGTCATGTATTCAAGCACGTCCCTGTGCACGAGGACCCGGGAAACGCACCCGATCATGGAAAAAAGAATATCCCTGGTCATGACGGGTTCAAGCCTGAGGGCCTCGGTGTGGTCGATCCCCCGGGCAATAATCTGCTGCTCCTCTTCGAGCGAGGGATACCCCACCTGTATCTTGAACAGAAACCGGTCGAGCTGGCTCTCGGGCAGCGGAAAGGTTCCGGCTATCTCGACAGGATTCTGAGTCGCGATGACCATGAACGGAGCCGGCAGGTCGTAGGTGACGCCGTCCATGGTGACCCGGCGCTCTTCCATTGCCTCCAGGAGCGCGGATTGCGTCTTGGGCGAGGTCCGGTTGATCTCGTCTGCCAGAACGATGCTTGCGAAGATGGGCCCCCTCACCAGCTCGAAACCGCCGGCTCCGCTCCTGACGGCATGAAAACCAATCACGTCCGAGGGCAGCAGGTCATTGGTAAACTGAATACGTTTGAAACTCACATCCAGAAGCCGGGAGACGGCAAGACCGATCAGCGTCTTCCCGACGCCCGGCACCCCCTCCAGCAGCACGTGGCCTCCCGCAAGAATGCCGCACACAATGGATCTCACCACCTCGTCCTGCCCGAGAAATACCCGGTTCATCTGATCGACCATGTCCTGGAGCCTGGTATGTTCCATCCCGCCACCCCGTGAGAAGATATCTGCAGCAGCAGTAAGAAAAAAGGCCAAGAAAAACTTAGCACAGGTCAGGAGATTCTGGTATATTAAGTTTTATTTGCCCGAGCCCGATAGGGTTCTCGAAGGTTTGCAATGGCGAGCGAGAAATATCATAAAATTCTCCAGGGCATGCAAGAGGGTTATTACGAGACGGACCTGAGCGGTTCCCTCACCTATGCCAACGACTCCCTCTGCCGGATCATCGAGAGGAGCAGCGAGGAGATCCTCGGTCTGAATTTCAGGAGTTATACCTCCAAGGCCACTGCCAGGCGGGTGTTCAAGGCATTTCACGAAACCTATCTGAGCGGAATACCCATGAGAATGGAGTATGAGGTCATTCTTGCATCAGGAAAGAAAAAGATGATCGACAACTCCGCAAGCCTGCTCAGGGACCAGACCGGCAATCCGGTGGGGTTCTGCGGCATTATCACGGATATCACCAGGCGCAAGCGCCTGGAGAGTCAGATGAGAGAAAATCGAAGGCGCTACGAGGCACTCTTCGAAAACGCCAACGAGCTCATCATCACCACGGACTCCCACGGTTATATCAAGCGCCTGAACAAGAAGGTCGAGGAGGTATCCGGGTATACGAGAAAGGAGATGATCGGCAAGAGCATCCTCATGATCGCTCATCCCGGGGACCGCGAGGTCTTCATCGAGTTCTGGAAAGAGATTCTGGCGGGCAATACCCCGCGGTTCGAGCTCAGGGCCGTGGCCAAAGGCGGCGAGACCCCCTATCTGCTGGCGAGCGGATCGGTGATCAGAAACGGCGGAAAGATCGTCGAGATCCAGTACAACGCCCAGGTGATATCTGACCTCAAGGAGGCTCAGCACACCATCCTCGACCTCTCGAACTTCCTTAACAGCATCATCGAGTCGAGCCCCAATATCCTCATCTGCCTGAACATGGCCGGAAAGATCCAGATGGCCAACCCGGTCACCAGCAGAATCTTCCGAAAGCCCCCGTCGGCTGTTATCGGCAAGGGGATCTCGTTTTTAAGCTCGGACATGCAGGAGTTCGAGGACGTGATCAGAGAGGTGCAGAAAACCCGCGTGCCGCAGTTTTTTCACGAACGGGCACTGGCAGGCTCCTCGAACCAGATTTTCGATATCAGCATCTATCCCCTCATTGATCCGGTTCACGGAGGCGCGGTCTTCACGGCAGTGGATATAACCGAGAAAAAACACATGGAGATCCAGCTGATCCATGCCCAGAAGATGGAGACAATCGGAGAGCTTGCAGGAGGAGTGGCCCACGACTTCAACAATATACTCACCGGAATATCGGGCAACCTCGCCATGCTGCGCTATACCACCGAGAGGACCAAGCAGCTCGCCTACCTCGATACCCTGGAAAAGATCAGCGACCGCGCCAGGGACCTCGTCAGGCAGATGCTCGTGTTTACAAAACGACACGAGGGACGGCCGGAGAATATCTCCATCTGCCAGGTGATCGAGGAGGTCATTGACATGGCCTCCAAATCGATCCCGAAGAACATCCGGTTCAACCTCGGAAACATGGGGAAGAACACCCTGGTATATATGGATCACACGCAGCTCACCCAGGTGCTGCTGAACCTGGTCGTGAATGCGAAAGACGCCATAGGCGATCGGCAGAGAGGACGGATCTCCATCGATGTGCAGGTCATGTCAGTGGACAAGAACCTTAAACGGCATTATCTTCTCAACGACACAGGGAAATACGTGAAGGTCGAGCTTGCCGACAACGGATGCGGCATGAGCAAGGAGATCCTCCCGAAGATCTTCGACCCCTTCTTTTCCACCAAGCAGAAAGGGACTGCCAAGGGAACCGGACTGGGGCTCTCCATCACCTACAACATCATCAAGAACGCTGGCGGAGGCATCCAGGTGCAGTCCGAGGAGGGAAGAGGCTCGCAGTTCAGTATACTGCTGCCCGCCTCAAGGAGCAAGAAGAAGCCGGCTGCGATGGAGGAGAAGCCCTTCAACGAGCGCAACTCGCTTAAGGCCCGGATTCTCCTGGTAGATGACGAGGACATGCTCCGCGACATCGGCAGGGAAATGCTCGAGCATCTCGGTCACGAGGTGGAGACCGCGCATGACGGCAACAGTTGCCTCGACAAGCTCAAGACGGACAGTCTGGGTTTCGATCTCGTCATCCTCGACATGATCATGCCCGGCCTCGACGGGTATCATACGCTGCAGGAGATGTTCAACAACGGCCTCAAGACCAAGGTCGTGATCTCCTCGGGGTTCTCCTTCGAGCATGAGCGACAGGAGATGCTCAACAACCCCCTTATCGTGGCAAAGCTGAACAAACCGTTCAACTTAAGCGAACTGTCTACAGTGCTGGGCGACATCCTCGACTGACGCGCCTTCTGGGTGAATCCTCCTTCCCTGCCGGAGCAACAAGGAAACGCCCCCCTCGTCTCAGCCCTCTCCAGTTGACGAGGCTGCGAAACGCCAAGGATGGGAGGGTTTAATTCAGATCGCACAGTGCCGATAAGATGAGTAAAAAACAACACCAGGAATACATAACAACACCAAGGAGCATGCCATGCAGGAAAAAAGCAACATGAGCACTGTCCTTGACCGGTTCATATCCCCTGTCAGGGAAACCATGGGTAGCATGATATCTCCGGTATATATCAAGGATGCCGACCTTCGGTATGTATGGCTGAACCGGTCGTACGCAGACATGATCGCGCTTTCCGCACTGGAACATGCCGTCGGAAAGACCGAGGGCGACTTCTTCCCTTCCCCTGCCGCCCGAGAGCTCGCGTCAGCGGAGAACAGGGTCCTGGATAAGGGCGCCTCAATCCGGGAGACGCTCAAGGACATATCCTGTCCGGACGGGGTGTCGCGCTCGTTTGTCAGGACCCTGGACCCTCTCTCCGTCAATGGCTCTCCGGTCGGGCTGCTGGGCATCCTGACCGAGATCCCCTCTCCGGGCCGTATGCCCGATGAATGCCAAGAGCAAGAGACATTCTTCGAGGATTTCTTCATCAATGCGACAGCCATGGCCGCTATTACAGACAGGCGCGGCGATATCCTCAAGCTCAACAGAAAGGCCAGGGAAATGTTTCTTGGAAAGACAAGCATGGTACAGCCCGTGAAAGGGAGAAACATCCTCGAATTCATTCACGAGGAAGACAAGCAGAAAGTGGTGAAGCTGTGGAAAGAGAGCATTCAGCGGAAGAAGGAAGTGAATTACCAGATCCGCATGATATCACACGATGGCAGGGTCCTCTACATGCTCATCAGCGGAAGGCCCATCATAAAGAACAACCAGGTGATATCGTTTCAGTACCAGGCACTCGACATGATCGACCAGAAGATTCAGGAACGCAATCTCCTCCACTCAGCGAGCGTGGAGACGCTGGGGCAGATGGCGGGCGGGTTTGCCCATGACTTCAAGAATATCCTCACGGTCATCAATGGCTATTCCGAGATGATGCTCCGCTCCATGGACAAGAGTCATCCGTTCTACGGCAAGATGTTCCAGATCTGCCAGGCCGGCACACAGGCATCCATGCTGACCCAGAAGATCCTGGAATTCAGCTCCAAGAACAGGCCTGAGCCCAAGGAGATCGACATCGATCAGGAGATGACCGATCAGGAGGCCATACTCAGGCATGTTATCGAAGAGAATATCAAGCTGAGTGTCCAGAGGTCGGCAGGGGTCAAGAAGATTCTGATCGACCCCACCCAGTTCGCCAAGGTGCTGCTGAACCTGGTGATAAACGCAAAGGAGGCCATGCCGTCAGGCGGAGAGATCACCATCACCACCGAGGCCCTGGACATCGATGAATCCCTTGCGCAGCAGTATGATAACATCCGCCCGGGCCGGTATCTGTGCCTGTGCGTGAGCGACACGGGTTCGGGCATGAGCGAAGAGGTGAGACAGCATGTATTCGATCCGTTCTTCACCACACGGGAAACAGGAAAAGGCGTGGGTCTGTGGATCGTGAACAGCATCGTAAAGGACTACCAGGGAAGGATCCAGGTGGAAAGCGCCGAGGGCAAAGGCACGACATTCAGGATTCTTCTTCCTTTCTCCGGAGAAGACCGGCCTCTTGCCGAGGAAGCCCCGCAGGAGCCGGCACGGTGTTCGAAAACCACGGGCAAGACCATCCTGGTGGTCGAGGACGACGACACGGTCCGCGAGCTGGTCAACGAGATACTCAAGCACTGCGGCCACCATGTACTGACTGCGTGCAACGGCGGCGATGCCCTTCAGCTCGCCCGGCAGTACGAGGGCACGATCGATCTCCTGATCACGGACATGGTCATGCGCCGCATCGACGGTATCATGCTCTCAAAGAAGATGCGCACCATCCTGCCGGATATCAGAGTCGTGCTCATGTCCGGGTACGGCGAGGACGTCATCCGGCAGGAAGATCTCAAAGACATTGCCTTTCTTCAGAAACCATTTCTTCCCGATGATCTCATCGAAAAGGTGGATACCGTCTTGAGCAACCCGGCATAGGGGTTATGGCATTGCTCTTTGCCCCGGGGTCTTGTGAGAGACAGGTTGTCTCCATGCCCGGGCAGGCAAAGAGAGGGCTCACCTTAAAAAACCCGTGCGGGCCGGGAGAAAAGATGCGGCCCTAGCGGACGATCAGCCGGCCGACCATTTCCCGGAGGGATTCCTTGAGATCCGCGATCTCCTCATCGGAAAAGGAGCTGGCCCCGAGAAAACGCCCGTCCACATGCTTGGATGCGACGAATCGCTGGAGAACGTAGCAGGGAGCCCCCTCGATCTCACGGCCGATCTCAAGGACGTCCTCAGGGCTCAGGAGCTCTCTGACCAGGGTTGTCCGGAATTCAAAGGCGCGGTTCGAACGCATGATGATTCGGATGCTCCGGGCAACCGCGCCGGGATCGAATATGCACCTCGTCACGTGGGAATACCGGGAGATCGGGGCCTTGACATCCATGGCGATGAAATCGGCAAGATCGGACTCCAAGACCTCTGAGAGAACATCCGGGAACGATCCATTGGTGTCGAGCTTCACCAGGTACTTCATTTCCTTGAGCCTTTTCATGAACTGAACCAGGCCCGGCTGGATGCAGGGCTCGCCGCCGCTGATGACCACGGCATCGCACTTTTCCCTCCTCGTGCTCAGAAAGGAGAGCACTTCGTCCTGATCGAGCGGAGGCGTGAATTGTGAGGGGTCCACCAGCTCCGGGTTGTGGCAGTATGGGCACCGGAAATTGCACCCCTGGGTGAAGACAACGGCGCTGATCTCTCCCGGATAGTCGATGAGCGAGGTCCTCTGCAGGTGAGCGATATGGATCCTGATTTCTTGAGTACCCTTGGGTGTCACATTCAGCTCTCTACCACAGGACTGCACTCCTTGAGAAGGAAAATGAATGGACCCGCCTTCATATCGCTGTGTGCAGACGGACGTTCGCATGTCCGGAAAACAGATTCCAGAAGCGCATCCGGAAACGTGAGGGTCTGATAATAAATGATATTACTCTTGATCTTTCCCCCTGGTTTGTGAATAGTTTGTGTACATGCAGAGTATCGGAAAGGGCTTAAAGGAGAGGAGTTCACCCATGGGCAATGGCAGGATACTTGTCATGGACGATGAAGAGATCATCCAGGATGTTTTGAGCAGCATGCTCGATTTTCTCGGCTATGAGGTTCAGGTTGCAGCAGAAGGCGCTCAGGCCGTCCAGATGTACTGTGAAGCCATGGAATCGGGCAATCCCTTTGATGCGGTTATCATGGACCTCACGATCCCAGGCGGTGTGGGAGGCAAGGATGCGGTCCGGGATCTCCTGAAGATCGATCCGGCGGCAAAGGCCATCGTATCCAGCGGCTACTCCACAGACCCGGTGGTGATGAATTATCAGGAGCACGGGTTCAAGGGTGTCATCCGGAAACCGTTCAAGATCGAGGACCTCAAAGAGGCTATCCAGAAAGTCGTCTGAGCGGTTTTCTCGTGCTTTGCTCAGGCTGCGCGTCCGCCGGAAGATTTTTTTAAGAAGGCCTTGAAACGTCCCGAGGATCGTTTCAAGGCCGGTTTGATGTCTGAGCGCCCCTGATCAGCGACAATTAGAACTCCCGACCGAATGGAAAAAATAGTTGACGTTGATCACGCCCCTTTTGCTCAGCGGTTTAAGAGCGCCTTTCTTGCCTCTGGCGATTCCTGCCCGCAGTACTCTCCGGAAGATTCCGCAGAGCCCAGATCCACTGCCCGGGCCTGTCGCAGGAAGGGCCGCTGCGCTGTCTCGGCCTTTCTGACCGAGAAGGCCCTTCTCTCCTTGAATTCCTCTTTCTTTCCGTTATTCCACTGAGCCACGGGCCGCAGGTACCCCACCACCCGGGAGTAGACCTCGGTGATCTCTCCGCACTGCGGGCACACGGGCTGTTCCCCGGTGAGATATCCGTGACTCGGGCACACGCTGAAGCTTGGGGTGAAGGTGAAGTAGGGCATCTTGTAGTGGTTGCAGATCTTTCTGACCAGGGTCTTGATCACCTCCGGTTCTTCCACCTGTTCACCGGCAAAGATATGGAGCACGGTCCCGCCGGTATACCTGGATTGTATCTCGTCCTGCAGATCCATGGCCTCGAAGATGTCGTCGGTATAGTTCACCGGAAGCTGGGAAGAGTTGGTGTAGTACGGCTCTGCACCCCGGCGGAAGGCTTCCTCGTTGGCGCAGATGATACCGGGATACTTGCCCTTGTCGATCCTGGCCATGCGGTACGAGGTTCCCTCGGCCGGGGTTGCTTCGAAGTTGTAGTTGCACCCTGTTTCCTGCTGCAAGATAATGAGACGGTTCCTGATGAAATCTGCCACCTCCAGGGCAAACCCTCTTCCTGCCTCGGTGCCGATGTTCACCCCCAGGAGGTTCAAGCACGCCTCGTTCATACCCAGGATCCCAATGGTGGAGAAGTGGTTTTTCCAGTACTCCCCGAAGCGTTTTTTGATCCCGGCGAGATAGTGTTTCGTGTAGGGATAGAGGTTTGTCTCCGTGAACTTTTCCAGGATCTTGCGCTTGATCTCCAGGCTGGTGCCGGCCAGGGTGATGAGCCTGTCAAGGCGCTGCATGAAATCGGCCTTGTCCTCGCTCAGGTGGCCCAGGCGCGGCAGGTTGATGGTCACCACCCCGATGGAGCCGGTCAGCGGGTTCGATCCGAACAGCCCCCCTCCCCGCATCTCGAGCTGCCGGTTGTCTATCCTCAGCCTGCAGCACATGCTCCGGGCGTCCTCGGGGTCCATGTCGGAGTTGATGAAGTTGGAAAAATAGGGGACCCCGTACTTCGCGGTCATCTTCCAGAGGTTTGCGAGATGGGGGCTGTCCCAGTTGAAGTCGCGAGTGATGTTGTATGTGGGTATCGGAAAGGTGAACACCCTGCCCTTGGCATCGCCTTCTGCCATCACCTCCACGAAAGCCTGGTTGAACATATCCAACTCGCGCTGATATCCACCGTAGGTGGCGCCCTGGACCTCACCGCCGATGATGACCCCCTGGTCCGCCAGGTACGAAGGCACCTCCAGGTCGAGCGTCACATTGGTGAACGGCGTCTGGAAACCCACCCGGGTGGGGACGTTGATGTTGAAGATGAACTCCTGGAGCGACTGCTTCACCTGTGCATAGTCGAGCCCGTCATGACGGATGAAGGGGGCGAGCAGGGTATCGAAGTTGGAGAACGCCTGGGCCCCCGCGGCCTCGCCCTGGAGGGTGTAGAAGAAGTTCACGATCTGGCCCAGCGCGGTGCGGAAATGCCTGGCCGGCTTGCTCTCCACCTTTCCCTGGGCCCCCTTGAACCCCTGAAGCAGCAGGTCGTAGAGGTCCCATCCCACGCAGTAGACCGATATGATGTTGAGATCGTGGATGTGGAAGTCCCCATCGGAGTGGGCGTGGCGCACCTCCGGGGGGTAGATCTTGTTGAGCCAGTAGATCTTGCTGATCTCGGAAGAGAGATAGTTGTTCAGGCCCTGCAGCGAGAACGACATGTTGCTGTTCTCGTTCACCTTCCAGTCAATCTTGGTGAGGTACTGGTCGATGAGGTCCACCCCCATCCCGGCCTTGATTTCCCTGATCTTGGCGTGCTGGTCCCGATAGATGATATAGGCCTTTGCCGTCCTGCGGTAGGGAGAGGACAGCAGCACCTCCTCCACGATATCCTGGATTTCCTCCACCGTGGGGGTATCAGTCAGGGTATCCTGGGCCATGCTCAGGACCTTGAGCATCAACCTGTGGGCCATATCGGCACCGAACTCGCCGGTGACGCTGCCCGCCTTTGCGATTGCATTTGTGATTTTTGGTGCATGAAAAGAGGCAAATCTCCCGTCGCGCTTTCTGATCTTGGTAAACATCAATTCCCCCTCTTTGTACTAGATGTAGTGCTTTGAATGAATATACATACTATATATAGGGCTTTGAGGATTGTTTGCAAGGAGAAAAATACAGATTCAGTGAAATAAGAAGGCCTTGGGAAGAAGCTCTCAAAGAGGAACCAGAAAATGAATCCGGACAGATAAAGTGAACCAATGAACCCTGCCGGTCATTTTTTCTCCTTTGCTGAAGCTGCGGAGGACAGGCACCTTCTCAAGCCCTGGGGAAGTGCCCACTTTTCAAATGTATCAAGGTGCACAAGATTTACCCACACATTCGCTCTGCCAGGGCCGCCGGTCTCTTTTCCCCGTCTCCTAATGGCGTACGGGGCTTTATCTTCCGTTCAAGGGGGCAGCCCCGGCCGGGCTGCCCCCTTGAACGGACCCTACTCTTTGTACATCGCCTCGATGGGCTCGCTGAAGTTCTGGTTGATGATCTTGCGCTTCATCTTGAGCGTGGGTGTGAGCTCTCCGGATTCGATGCTGAACTCTCTGGGCAGCAGGGTGAACCTGCGAATCTGCTCCACGCGGGCATAGTCCTTCATGAGATTCTTGATCTTGCCGTCGTAGAACGAGACGATCTCGGGTTTCTTGATGAGGTCTTCGTTGCTGTCAAAGGGAATTCCCTGATTTTTCGCATAGGAGACCAGTTCGGCAAAGTTGGGGATGATCAGTGCGCTCAAGTATTTTCTCCCCTCGCCGATCACCACGGCCTGCTCGATGAACGGATCGGTCACCAGGGTGTTCTCTATATTCTGTGGCGCCACGTTCTTGCCGCCCGCAGTGATGATGATGTCTTTTTTGCGGTCCGTGATGTAGAGGCATCCCCGCTCGTCCAGACGGCCGATGTCTCCGGTCATGAACCACCCGTCTTCGGTAAAGGCGGCCTTCGTGTCTTCGGGCCTGTTGAAGTAGCCTTTCATAACCTGTGGGCCTTTGATGAGGATCTCCCCGTCATCAGCGATCTTGGCCTGGGTGTCGGCCAGTGCCGGGCCGACCGATCCGAACTCGAAGACCTCGAAGGTGTTGACGTTGGTGACCGGGGTGGTCTCGGTGAGGCCGTAGCCGTTGTGGAGATTGATCCCGATGCCGTTGAAGAATCGATCGATGTCCAGCGCGAGCGCTCCGCCGCCGTTGATGAAGATCCTGATCCTGTCCATTCCCAGGGCCTGTCTGAGCTTTGCATAGATGAGGGTCTCGGCCAGGTCGTACTGGGCCTTGAGCGTCCAGGGCATGGGCTTGCGCTGTACCTTATAGTCCACGGCCCGCATCGCCACGTCCACTGCCCAGAAAAACAGCTTCTTTTTGGTCGGGCTCGCCTTTTCCACCTTGGAGAAGATCCCGGAGTGGATCTTCTCGAAGAGACGAGGCACGGAAACCATGAGGGTCGGGCGTATCTCGATCATGTTCTCCATGACCGTACCGAAGCTCTCGGCCAGATTCAAGACCGCTCCGATGTGCAGCATCAGGTAAACACTGACGGTCCTGCCCAGGGAATGGCTCCAGGGAAGAAGCGAAAGGGCCGTATCCTGATGCCCGATGATGGGATGAGACGCATAGCATTGCAAGATATTGGCCGTAAAGTTGTTGTGCGTGAGCATGACACCTTTGGGCGGCCCCGTGGTTCCAGAGGTGTAGATAAGGGTGGCGAGTCCCTCCGGATCGATGGAGAGCAGTCGCTCTTCGAAGACCTTGTTGTCCTTGGAATTCTCTCCCAGCCTGAGCACCTCATCGAAGCTGACAATGTTCTTGTCGCCGGTCTCGATGGGATCGAAGGTGATGATCTTCTTGAGGCCTTTCAGGGTGGACTTCACACCGAGGATCCGGTCCAGGTGGTCCTGGTCGGAGACGAACAGGAATCTGGAACCCGAGTCGTTGATGATGTACGCGGCTTCTTCCCCTGAGTTGGTGGCATAGATCGGCGCATCGGATGCACCGATCGACAGACTCGCGAGGTCTGCCACCAGCCACTGCCAGCAGTTCTCGGAAAAGATCGTGACGATGTCGTCCTGTTTCACCCCCAGAGAGATGAGGCCCAGACCCAGGTTGCCGACCATTCGCTGCATCTCCCGCCAGCTGATGGCCGTATATCTGCCGTCCTTCTTGTACCGTAAACAGGGTTCATACTGATATTTTTCCGCCCTGTTGTGAAAAATACCTGCGATGCTCTTTTCAGAATAACCCATAGTACCCTCCTTAGCGATTACCTGGCGGCCTTGCCCCCTTGTCTCCGACTTTCGCATTTGTCGAGAATAAATAAACTCTAAACCATTTTGAATGGTTCATCAATCATTTTTAGGCCGGGTGTTCGGGGCTTGCAAAGGCAGGATGCCAAAGGGAGAACCACCCACGGATCACACCCTTTCAGTGAAATCCCCGCGATATCCGAGGCGACTATTAGGTGCATTCTTTGAACAAGGTCTGGAGGGGCAGGCCGATCAGCCAATTCATGTCTTGCGGTATGGCTTGTCTGTCTATATTATACAATCCAGTATGAGACATGCTCTGACCATCGATGTGGAGGAATATTTTCAGATCCATGCGTTTGCAGGCATCATTCCCG
>JALNWY010000028.1 GCA_023230665.1 Deltaproteobacteria bacterium | reverse complement strand
GCGCCGGGAAATCCCGAGCTGGCCATCGGGGCCATCAGTGAGGACGGCACGCTGTTTCTGGATGAAGACCTCCAGCAGCGCTTAGGCTCCTCCAATGAGTTCACCGGCTATGTGGAAGATGAGCGGGAAAAGCAGTATACCAGGATCGCCGAGAGCATTCAGCGTTTCCGCCGCGTGAGGCCCAAGATCCCGGTTCAGGGACGTACGGTTATCGTGACCGACGACGGGCTTGCCACCGGCGCCACCATGCAGGCATCTCTGAGGACCGTCCGGAAGGAGAACCCCCGGCGCCTCATTGCTGCGGTTCCTGTGGGGAGCATGGGGGCCCTGGAAAAGATCGCCTCCGAGGCCGATGAGACCATCGTACTCAAGGCGCCCCCCATCTTCTATGCCGTGGGCCAGTTCTACGAGTATTTCGGCCAGACAAGCGATGAAGAGGTCATTATCTCTCTGGAGGAGGGCAGGGAACGGTGAAGGTGGCCGGCGCCCGCCCGGCCTGTCCGGCATCCGTTCGTGGAGATGGCGCGCTGTACATGCCCTCGATCTCCTCGCGGAAGCGTTCCTTGATGACGCGGCGCTTGAGCTTGAGCGTGGGCGTGAGTTCTCCCTTTTCCACGCTGAAAGGCTTGGGCACAAGGGTGAAATACTTGATCTGCTCGTAGCGGGCAAGCTGCTGGTTCACCTCGTTGATCTGGGCCTGGATGAGCTCCTTGATCTCGTCGCGGCCTACCAGATCGGCATGATCGGTAAAGGCGATGCCCTTTTTCCTGGCAAAGCGCTTCAGCTCGGAAAAATCCGGCACGATCAGGCAGGTGAGGTACTTCTCGCCGTCGCCTGCCAGGCATGCCTGGTCGATGTAGGGCCGGCCGGTGATCATGAGCTCGATTGGGTGCGGGGCGACATTTTTGCCCCCGGAGGTGACGAAGAGCTCCTTCTTCCGGTCCGTGATCTCCAGAAATCCTTCCGCATCAAAGAGGCCGATGTCTCCGGTCATGAACCAACCGTCTTCAGTGAAGCTCTCCCTGGTCTCCTTGGGCATCTTCCAGTATCCGGTGAAGATCTGGGGACCTCTGGCCAGGATCTCGCCGTCCTCAGCGATCTTCTCCTGCGTGCCCAGCACGGCCTTGCCCACGGTGCCCGGCTTGATCTGGAGACGGTATGCCAGAGCGTTGTAGGCAATGGAAAGTTTCAGCGAGCGCAGCGGGTTCGTGTGGGGGGATTTGCCTTGGGCCTGCTTGCGGACCATGCAGTCATGAATCCAGTCGATCATCTTTTTCTGGAACCATGAAAGGCTGTTCCGGTCGATTCCGGCAAACTCCGGAGCGTTGAAGTTGAGAATGGCTGCTGTTTCCGTGAGGCCATAGCCCTCGGTGAGCTGGATTCCCAGGGAGCGGATAAAGCTACACACCTCCCTGCCGAGCTTACCGCCACCCGAGCCGGCCATGACGAGACGGTCCATGCCCGCCTCCTTGCGCAGCCGGTTGAAGACCAGCACATTGGCCTGAGAAAACAAAAACAGGTCGAGCATGTCCAGCCGCTCTCCCTTTGCCATGGCATCGGTGAACTTCTCTCCCTGGCGCATGGCCCATGCAAACAGTTTTCTCACATATCCGGGCCGGCGCGATACGATTGAGGTGACCTGGTCGTAGACCTTTTCGAAAAACCGGGGAATGCTGATGACCACGTTTGGCCTGAGCTCCAGCAGGGTCTGGGGGATCCGGCTGAAGTCGGGCTCGAAGGCGAGGATACCGCCCTGCTTGAGGCCGCCTACGTGGTAGTCGCAGCTGCGGCCGTATACGTGGCAGACAGGCAGATGCACCAGGAAAAGCAGGTGCAGGTCTTTGTCCTGGGCCTGGCGGCGAATGAGGGTGGGGTCGGTGAACTGTTCCATGGCCGCCATGAAGTTCGCGTGCGTGAGCATGGCTCCCTTGGGCCTGCCCGTGGTGCCCGAGGTATAGATGATGCTCACCACGTCTTGAGGCCTCGCCTGAGCGATGCTCTTTTCGAGCGCGGTCATGTCGAGGTTTTTCCGGCCCATCTCCATGACCTCGTTGAAGTGGTGGACTCCCTGCCCGGGGTCGCTGCCTCCTGACTCCATGGTGATGATGAACTCCAAGCCCGTCTTGGGTTGTATTCTCCGGGCCATTTCGGCCTTGTCGCGCGTGGAGCAGAACACGGCCCTGGACTCGCTGTTGCCGATCATGTAGGCGAGCTCGTCCGAAGAAAGGGTGGGGTAGAGGGGAACCTCAATCCCTCCCACGGCCTGGATGGCCTGGTCTGCGATCACCCACCGCGGCCTGCTCTCGGAAAATATGGCGACCTTGTCTCCCCGCCCGATGCCGAGCGCCATCAGGCCGGAGGCGAGTTCGAGGACCTGACGTCGCGTCTCTCCCCAGGTGAGGATGCAAAAATCACCAGCCGGATCGCCGTTCGCATCGAAGCGGCCCATAAGAAAAGGCTGCGTCGCCCCCATCTCCTGCGCACGGGTATGAAAGAACCCGCACAGCGTGCCTTCATGGAATGCCATAGACTGCCTCCTCGTTCATGAATTATCACGATGCAGGGCACGTATCTGTGCACAAGGGGTACATGTCGCTGCATCCATCCACAAGATCCCGTCACCAATCAAACAAGAGGAAACATCAGGAAAAGCAAATATTACCACTAATTTCTGCGCTGGGAAACAGAAATGATAACACAGGTTATCTCTCAAGTGTCCGCAGGGTGCTCTGCAGCCAGGCTTGGCAATGAAAAGACTTGTCTGTGCAGATGTTCAGAGGTATGCTACAGATATACCATGGTATCTTGTTTTGGTTGACTGTATGGAGGGAAATGCCGGTGTGAAAAAAATATCCCAGATCCCCAAACACGAGCGCCCCCGTGAGAAATTGCAGATGTTCGGCCCTCGGACCCTGTCCGACTCCGAGCTCATGGCGGTTCTCCTGGGAAGCGGCTCGGCAAGGCACGGTGTTCTGGAATTGTCTGGGAAGGTCCTTCGCATGATCGATGAGAGCAGGGGAAGGCTGGAGCTCGACAAGCTGCTCGGCGTGGAGGGAATCGGACCGGCCAAGGCCGCCATCATCACTGCTGCGCTCGAATTCGGCAGGCGGCGCATCAGGCCTGAGGGTATGAAAGTGGTCGTGCCCACCCACGTGCTCCCCATCATCCAGCACTTCGCGGACCGGAAGCAGGAGCACCTTCTCTGCGTTTCGCTCAGCGGGGCAGGCGAGGTCATGGCCTGCCGGGTGGTCACTATCGGGCTGGTGGACAGGACCCAGGTCCACCCGCGCGAGGTGTTCGCAGACCCGATCATCGACCGGGCATCGGCTGTTATCATCGCGCACAATCATCCCATCGGGTCGCTCGAGCCCAGCGACGAAGACCGGGAAATCACCAGGACCATCAAGGCTGCGGGCAAAACTCTGGGTATCTGGCTGCTGGACCATATCATATTCAACAAGGGCGGATACTACAGCTTCATGGAGCACGACGAGATGGAATCACTCTGAAATCACCCTGCCCGATCCACAGCACCCGCCAGGCCATGAAAATTCCAGGCCATGCTTCCATGCAGGGGCGTGCCGATAAGAACTGCAGCATTTTCTTTCGAATATCCATAAACTTTTCCTGCGGGAATATCGATAGAGAACCTTAGTCACCTCTTCGGGCTGAAAGGAGCCTCTGGTTGTGAGGGAAGCGGAATGAACAATTATTCTTACCTGTTTTTCGCATTGATATGCAACCTGGCATGCATGTCCCCGGCGGCACATATCTCGGAAGACGGGGACCGCATCACCATGACCAGCGGCGGCTATGAGCTGACAGCCCATGCCGTGGCCGGGGTTGACCAGTCGTACCTGCTGATGGCATGGGATGCTTCGGAAAGCGATGGTTTCTCGGACGCCGCGATCACGTGCATCCCGTTCGATCGGACCGATGTCTCCCAGGTGCAGCGCGGTGATTTCACACAGGACAAGAATCTCAAGAAGGGTGAGATCTCCCAAGGCGCCATGGATATCCGGCTGATCATGACCAATGGTTCGTGCAGGAGAGTGCTCAAGAAGATGCAGGGCCTCTGCTCGGGTCCGGATAATCCCGTGTTCCGGGTCGTTGGCCGGGAAGTCCAGATCGGTCAGGCCACCTACCGGAACATGCCCACGCCGTTCGGCAACCCGCCTGCAACCGTGATCCTTGCGGACACCATCGAGCTTGAGCAGGCACGGCATACACCAACCGAGATAGCAGCCCTTCAATCCGGCCATTAGGGGGGCGGCTCGTTCGGGAGGCGCTCTGGCCCATATCCGGGCCTGCGGTACAACGCGCGGTTTCACCAGGGAGTATTCCCGTGTCTTCCTTTTCAAACCCGTCTCGGGCCAGGAGCACCATGTCAAGAAGGAGCGGTCACTCCATGTAAATGCCAGGTAGCGGGCAACAATGCAACATAACTACAGAGCATGACATGCCATGTCCTGATACAGGAAGGGGAATCACCCTTTTGCGAGACCGTTATTTCGGCCGGCAAGACTCTGCCGCCGGAAATCACTTGATCAGGGAATCGCCGGGTACTCAAGAAAAACTATGGCATCATGATCTTGCTGCCCGGGGGGTTGCCGGGAACCACGATGCGGGACTCCGACTGGCGCTGCGCCTCTTTCATTTCCTCAACGAGTTCTTCGAACGCCTTTTTCACCGCATTGGGGAAGAGGTCCATGGCTTGCTTGAGAGATTTGGCGTCGATCTCGAACTGCAGGGGGAGCGCCCCTCCCGGGGTCATTATCTGCGTGTGGCCGAAGTAAAGGATATTGCGCCTGTCGTCCCGCTGCCCGTCGGGAAGCACCGGCGTGAGCTGGCGGATGGTGGCGAATTTCATATCGGTGAACACCTCTTCGCGGTAGAGGTTCTTCTGATCCACTTTGAGGTCGCTTATCTTGGCAAGATCCGGGTTGTTCATCTTCTCTCTCCTTTTCCCCTTTTTGTAAGGATAAATCACTGATTGTCAAGGCAATTCTCCCGGGAGAGCGCCTCCTGAACCTCCCCTGTCGAAACCTGCATGCGGTGCCGTGCTCTCGACCGGGGGAGGGCACGAGCTGGAGGATTGCCGGAATCGCCCCCTTTTTCTCAGGGAGACTTCCCCTTGATGAAGTCAAAGGTCGAGGTATTCTTAACCTTTATAATGACTGATGAGCTTTTTATAAACGGCATAAACGTGACACAGCTAACCGGCACCATGGACCAGATCCGCGAAAGGCCCGAGATCGCCAAGTTCAGTTTCCGGGCCACCAACACATGGGTGGAGGGCACGCACTGCCAGGGCATTGTCCAGCATTTCTACGGTGCGCTCACAGAAGACACCGGGCGCTCCCCCCGGACCTATGACATGGACGAGCCGCCGGTGCTCATGGGACACAACAACGGGCCCCATCCGGTCGAGTTCCTTCTCGTCGCCCTCTCCGGGTGTCTCACCACCACCCTGGCGGCCTATGCATCCGCAAAAGGGCTGAATCTCAAGGGCGTGCAGTCCTGGTACGAGGGAGATATCGATCTCAGAGGGTTTTTCGGGATATCTGACGAGGTAAGGGCCGGGTTTCAGCGGATACGAGTAGGATTCAAGATAGATGCGGACATATCGGACGAGCAGAAGCAGGAGCTGGTCCTGCTCGCTCAGCAGCACTCGCCCGTCTTCAACACCATCTCCCGGTTGTCGCCCGTGTCGGTCCATCTGGAAAGATAGCGGCAGGGTTTTGCCCGGCGCATCATGCGGCCGGGGAAAAGAAAAAAGTGCCCGCCCGCGAAGAGGGCATCATCTTTCTCATGCATGGTTACATAAGTGGTGGAGCCGAAGGGAATCGAACCCTCGACCTCATGAATGCCATTCATGCGCTCTCCCAACTGAGCTACGGCCCCATGCAACGTTGATGAGCTATCATACCCGCTCAGGTGAGTCAAGATCAATGAAATAGTCCCCTGGTAAAAGCGCTGGAAACCCCTTTAGGTTCGGTATGAATCCGGATGTTTTCTTTCCATGAAATATGGCCCGCAATCAAGCAATGTATGATAAACGCAATATTGAATGCTGTATTGACATAATATATGCAAGCATGATAGATATCATCTCATGGCAAGAAAGGTTGCGTTCAATACCCGGGTGAGTGAGCCGATCCTCAATGAGTTCAGGGCACTGTCCGTTCTTCTGGACCGCAATCTCAACGATTTTTTCGAAGAGGCAATGGTCGATCTCATCCGCAAGTATGATAAGGACAATCTCATTGTCGAGCTGAGAAAGCTCAAGGCCAAAGCCCAGAAAAGAATGTAGCCGGATGCCGGCAACCTTGGCCGGGGCAGGGCCGTGGACCTTGGGGTTTGCGGCCTGGGCGTTCCCTTTTCTTTTTTCCACTCCCCTTGGTTGGCTTCAGGGCTGGAACGCCCGAGCACGGGCGTTGATTATGGGACCGGCAAGATTGACGGGCCCGTCCGGACACAATATCGGCACGAGGCTGGCATGGAAGAATGCTTCAGGAATGTTCCTGCTTGCGCGTTCCTTGGGCCTTGATGCTGTTGAGGGTGTCCGCGAGCACCGGGATCACGTGCTCGCGGATGTCGCCCGCAACCACGATGGTCAGAAGATCATCGCCGACCTTGAGTCTGCCCTCGTTCACCTCCACAAGGATGTCGATGATGCCCGGGCGCTTCTTCTGTTCGTCAACGATCCTCTGGATGGTCTCGCGGTCCGCGGCCACATCGACTGCGCTCACCGGGGCCCCGTCTCTGGATGTCCCCCTCACCACGCCATTGTGGCACAGGATCATCCCCACCCCGTGATAGTCATCTCGCTGCTTGATCCTGTCGATCAGAGCGTTCATGTCCATGATCCACTCCCTTTCTCTCTTGGATTGTTCTAAAGGTCTGGATATGATCTTTCCGTGATCTGTGTCAAGCAGTGGCGGCGCTCTTTTCTGGACCTGGGGGCAAGGCCAAGGGATCGGGACTGAAGGCTTGAAATCATGAGGTTTCCGGTATAATAAGAAGAAACGGGTCGGTGGGCGGGCCGCGAGTCTGTTTGCGGACGCCTTTGGATGAGGAGACGGCATAAGTGAAAGAGCTACGGATAAAAAAAACCCGTCTGCAGTTCGCAGTGGGAGATATTACGGCACAGGACACCGATGCCGTGGTCAATGCCGCCAACAGCAGGCTTGCGCCGGGAGGCGGTGTTGCGGGCGCCATTCACCGGGCTGCCGGAGAAGGCCTGTGGGAGGAGTGCTCCAAGCTCGGCGGGTGCAGGACGGGCGAGGCGAAGATCACCGGGGGCCATGGTCTTCCGAACCGGTATGTCATCCATACCGTGGGTCCGGTATACAGCGGGTCCTTAGACGACCCGAAGCTCCTGCGGTCGTGCTACCTCAACTCGCTCAAGGTGGCCGACGAGTATGGCGTGAAGTCGATCGCCTTTCCCGCCCTGAGCACCGGCATATTCGGCTACCCTGTTCGCGAGGCGGCCCGGACGGCCATTCTGGCACTCAAGGACTACCTCTTGGGAGATACGGGCATTGAGCTCGTCCGCATGGTGCTCTATGACCGGAAGTCATACGAGGCCCATGTGGAGGTCCTGGAAACACTTGAACGCGATGGAGAGCTGGCTTGAGATGAGGGTTCTCGCCGTTATCCCGGCCCGGTATGAGTCGTCCCGTTTTCCGGGTAAGCCCCTGACCGATATCAAGGGCAAGACCATGATCCGGCGGATATTCGAGCAGGTGAACGCGTGCCCGGATATCGATGAGGTGCTCGTCGCCACCGACGATGAGCGCATCTTCGAGGAGGCGCGGTCCTTTGCCGCTCCAGTTGTCATGACGAGTCCCGAGTGCAGGTCCGGCACCGACAGGGTGGCCCAGGCCGTAAAGGGCCTGGGCGCAGATGCCGTGATCAATGTGCAGGGAGATCAAGTAGTGCTCGATACAATCGCGCTCTCAGAGGTTTCCCGGGAGCTCAGGCAGGGCTTCCCCATGGTGACGGTGGCCGCGAGGGCCCAACCCGGCGAGTACCGCGATCCCAACTGCGTCAAGGTCGTCTGCGACCTGAAGGGCTATGCCCTCTATTTCTCCCGGGCGCCCATACCCTATGAGAGATCAGGGGCCGGTTTCAAGCCCTGGAAGCATATCGGCATATATGGATTCAGCAGGGAAACGCTTCAGCGCTTTACCTTGCTCGATCCCACGCCCCTGGAGCTCGCGGAGTCGCTCGAACAGCTCAGGGCAATGGAAAACGGCATACCTATCAAGGTGATCTTCGCTTCGGGCGAATTTCTGGAGATCAACACCCACCAGGACAAAGAAAGGATTCTACAAACGTGGGACTCGTTCTGACAGCGGTTTATCGTGTGCTCACGGGCCTGCTCGCATGGCCGGCCGGAGCGGTTCTCTCACGCTATCCGAATTTCAGGGGCACGATCCTCAACCGGCTCGGCCTCGTGCTCCCGGATATCCCGGCCCACCTGCCGCTCATCTGGATCCATGCATCATCCGTGGGAGAGGTCAGGGCAGTGACCGGGCTCGTGAAGGCCCTCCGAAGGGAAAAGCCGCACGTGATCATCTGCCTGAGCGCCATGACCGCAACCGGCAGGCAGGTTGCATCGTCCATTCCCGAGCTCGATCTGGTGTTTCCCTTTCCCTTCGATGCACCGTGGATCATGAGGCGCTACCTCTCGACACTCTCGCCCAGGATGCTCATCATCGTGGAGACCGAGATCTGGCCCAACATGATCCTCGAGTCGAGGGACAGGGGAATACCCGCGGTCATTGTCAATGCACGCATGACAGGGCGTTCGTTCCGGCGTTACTCCATGTTCTCGCCGCTTGCCGAGGAGATCCTCCATGATATTCATATCCTGGCCATATCCGAGAATGACGGCAGCAGGTTTTCCCGCCTGGGGGCAGGGGATGTCCGGGCAGTGGGGAACCTGAAGCTCGACAGCATCCAGGACGTCGATCCGGCCCGGCGGCAGGAGGTAAGGGCCGGTCTCGGTGCCGGGCAGCGGCCGGTTTTCATCGCGGGGAGCATCAGGGAAGGCGAGGAGGGCATGGTATTCTCCGCTCTCGCAAAGGTTGTATCAAGTGTGCCCGGCCTCTTCTCCATCCTTGCTCCCAGACATCCCGAACAGATCTCCCTCCTGAAGGATCTCGCCGAACGGGGAGCCTACCGGTGGTGCCTGAAGAGCGAGATGAAAAGCGATGCAGACCTGGTGATCGTCAACACCATGGGAGAGCTTTTCGATCTCTACGGGGCCTCGGACACGGCGTTCGTGGGAGGATCTCTGGTGGATCTGGGAGGACAGAATATCCTGGAGCCCCTTGCCTGGGGAGTGCCCACGATTCACGGGCCCCACATGGATAATTTCACCTGGGCCCTCGATGTGGTCGCGGGATATACGGTGCCGGTCGGCAGCGCAGAGGAGCTCGCCGATGCCGTTATCGAGACGCTCACACAGCCTCAGAGGTATCGCGACATGGCGCAGGAGGCCTGTCGCCTGCTGGAGAAGCACAAAGGCGTGACCGAAAGGTGCCTTGCGGTTCTGCTGGAATACCTCCCCTGAAAAGGGCCGGCAGGTCCCGCCCGGCCGGGCGGGACGGATCGCTTCGGGGATCAATACGGGGTCAGGTCCCACGGCTTTGCGGGTAATTCGTGGAGATTCCCGGCTTTTTCTCGTTTCTCCTTGACTTCACGAAGGGGGCGATTTATTAAAGATTCATGACTATGGACAGAAGCTTATGCCCGATATGTGCCTGGAGAGAAGACTGCAAAAAGAAGTTCAAAAAGGGCGCAGGCATTCACTGCCCCGACTTCAGCAGGGACCTGAACGTAAAGAACAAGGAGCTCGAGGAAGAGCTCGACAAAGAATCCAAACCCGAGAAGAAGAAAAAAGGCCTCTTCCCCCTGTAGGGTTTACAGGTCGATACGCTGCATCAGGCTTGTGGATTTTTTCACGACCAGCACGATGAGACCGCCCTCGTCAAGGGCGATGTCCGCGCAGTAGTGGTTTCTGATGGTCACCAGGTCCCTCTCGTTATCTCCTGATTTACCGGGATCGAGCATCAGAATCCGCGAAGAGCTGTAGTATTTGACATTTCCCAGGAACTTCCAGGGTCCCTGCTCGTTGGCTATGGTGATGACACCGTTTTCATAGGGAAGTATCCTCGGCATCAGATAATACCGGGCATCGGGCCCGTTCACCTTGTTTTTGAAGTATAGCGGCAGAGTCGCCAGCTTGGCTTCAGAGGTCCACAAGGGATTTTTCCCGTTGAGCAGGGTGACGCGGCCGAGCCTGTCGAATGCGATCGTCTCAAGCCCGCTCTGCGAGGGAACCACATCTGCGACCTGCGCGGAGACGAAGTCGAACCCCTGGGGGAATTCATAGGCCTCGCCCGTGTTGGTCACGGGATTTTCCCAGGAGTTGACCCCGTCCGAAAGCATGAGGTCTGTCATGAGCCGAGACATGACAAGGGTGTCGCCCAGGGGAATCACGCAGCGTTCCCAGTTCTGCACGGTCTCTGAGCCCCTGATCCGGTAGGTGTGGAACGATTCCCGGCGGTTGGTGAGGGCGAGCAGGGAGTCCCGGTAGGTATAGATCCGGTATATTCTGGCGCTGCCGGGGGTATTCCAGCAGGGTACGGCGCGATCTCCCTCCATGCGGTAGAGGGTTTTGCCGTCACTGACAAAGACAGTGCCTTCGAGCACGGCCAGGGAGGTGGCGATAAAGGGGAGCTCGATCCCGGATTCGATCGGCGGCGGGGCCGCGACCTCGACCAGGGGTTTCTCTTCCGGTGCAGGGGAGGGGACAGCGGTCGGCCGCGTCTTGCCGACGAGGAGTTCCTCGATCATCAGGTCGATCACCCCGGACAGCTCGCCCCTTGAGCCGACGTCGCGGTGAAAGGCCTTGGGCCGCTGTGAATCGAGCACTGCGTCAAAGGATATAGTCTCCCCCAACTGCATGAGGGAAACCCTGAGGGCTGCCTCGTCTCCGGGGGAAGCATCCGCGGCGAGACACCGGGCCGTGATCGTCTTCCGGATGCCGTCTTTGAGCTGCACGAAATCCTCGGGACCCGTCATTTCGACCACCACCTCGATGGCGCGGGACGGGCTGGAAGCGATTAATAAAGAAAGTAAAAACAGACATATAAATGGTCTCTTCATGCTGACTCCCCGACTGACAATTTCAGATGAAAACATTATATCACAGTTTTACCCAGGGACAAGCGAAACGTAGGAGACACCGGCCGGACGTTTCTGAATGATCATTCATTTTTCCTTGACCTTGCCGGCATCTTTAGTTATATAGTGCTGATGCAAAGCAAATTATCTCTTAAGGAGGCGTTACATGGCTGAGGATACCAAGGATTTTGGAGAACAGTTATTTCCTGTTCCTCCAAAGGTAAGGGAGAAATCTTTTATCAAGAGCAAGGCCGAGTACGAGAAGATGTACCGGGAATCCATCGAGAATCCCGAGGCTTTCTGGGCCAGAGAGGCCCAAAGGCTTGACTGGTTCAAGAAATGGGACAAGGTGATGGACTACTCCTTCAAGGACAACATCTATGTCAAGTTCTTCGAAGGCGGCAAGCTCAACGTGAGCTACAACTGTCTCGACCGTCACATCAAGAACGGTAAGAAGACCAAGGCGGCCATCATCTGGGAGGGCAACGACCCGTCCGAGAACAAGACGTTCAGCTATCAGGATCTCTATCGTGAGGTCAACAAGGCCGCCAACGTGCTCAAGAGCCTGGGCGTGAAGAAGGGCGACCGGGTTTCCATCTACCCGCCCATGATTCCCGAGCTGGCCATCACCATGCTGGCCTGCACCAGGGTCGGCGCGATTCATTCCATCGTGTTCGGCGGCTTCTCGGCAGAGGCCCTCAGGGACAGGGTGAACGACTGCGGCGCAAAGGTCATCATCACCTGCGACGGCACCTACCGGGGAGCAAAGGCAGTTCCCCAGAAAGACAATGCGGACAAGGCTCTCGAGGAGACGCCAAGCATTGAAAAACAGGTCGTGATCAAGAGAACCGGCACCAAGGTGAACTGGAAAGAGGGAAGGGACCTCTGGTACGAAGAGCTCATGGCCAAGGCTCCGGTGTACTGCGAGCCCGAGCAGATGGATGCCGAAGATCCGCTCTTCATCCTCTACACCTCCGGCTCCACCGGCAAACCCAAGGGTGTGATGCACACCACCGGCGGCTACCTGCTCTATGCTGCCATGACCCAGCAGCTCGTATTCGACTGTCATCCCGAAGACATGTTCTGGTGCACCGCAGACATCGGGTGGGTCACCGGCCACAGCTACATCGTCTACGGACCGCTTGCCAACGGCAACACCAGCATCATGTTCGAAGGCGTGCCGAGCTATCCGGATTATGGCCGTTTCTGGGCCGTTGTCGAGAAGTACGGCGTTGACATCTTCTACACCGCACCCACCGCTATTCGCGCCATTGCCAAAGAGGGCGATTCCTGGGTCAAGCAGCACGACATTTCCTCCATCCGGATACTGGGCTCCGTGGGCGAACCGCTGAACCCCGAGGCATGGAGATGGTACTATGATCTCATCGGCCGCGGCGAGTGCACCATCGTCGACACCTGGTGGCAGACCGAGACGGGCGGCATCCTCATCACCCCGCTTCCCGGTTCGATCGACATCAAACCGGCAAAGGCCACGGTTCCGTTCTTCGGCGTGGAGCCCTGCCTGGTGGATGACGACGGCAAGGAGATTCAGGGCGTCGGGAGAGGCAACCTCTGCATAAAGAGCCCGTGGCCCGGAATCATGAGGGGCGTCTGGGGCGATCCGGCCCGGTTCAAGGAGACCTACTTCGTACAGTTCCCCGGCACGTACTTCACCGGTGACGGCGCTGAGCGCGACGATCTCGGCTACTACAAGATCACCGGCAGGGTCGACGACGTCATCAACGTATCCGGCCACCGCATGGGCACCGCAGAGGTGGAGAGCGCACTCGTCTCCCACGCCGATGTGGCCGAGGCGGCAGTCGTGGGCTTCCCGCACGACATCAAGGGCCAGGGCATCTTTGCATACGTCACCCTGAACACCGGCGTGGAGAAGACCGAGGAACTTCGCAAGGCGCTCATCACTCACGTGAGAAAGGAGATCGGCCCCATCGCGACTCCCGATATCATCCAGTGGGCCGACGCGCTGCCCAAGACCCGTTCGGGCAAGATCATGCGCCGCGTTCTGAAGAAGGTCGCTGCCAGAGACTTCTCCGATTTCGGCGACACCTCGACGTTGGCAGACCCGTCGGTTGTGGATGAGCTTGTAACGAATAGAAAGAAAATTGGTTAGGCAACTTTTGAAAAACGCGAGGCCCGGACAGACCCGGGCCTCCCTTGTGATGTGAAATTGAAAACAGGTAGCGGATGAAAGGAAATTATTGAACAGTCAAGGAAGGAAACAAATGAGAGGCGAAGAGAAATACCGGATGATACTGAATGCTGCAAAGCATGTCTTTGCAATGGAGGGGTTCTACAACTCCAAGGTATCAGAAATCGCACGCGAGGCTCATGTCGCTGACGGCACGATTTATTTATATTTCAAGAACAAAGACGACATCCTTATCTCCCTGTTTGAGGAAGAGCTCAACAGGATTATCATAACCGTAAAATCAAAGATCGAACATATCGAAGATCCCAGGGAAAAGATCATCGTGTTCTGCGACAATCACCTGAGCATGGTGGAGTCCGACAGGGCCCTTGCCGAGGTCATCCAGGTGGAGCTCAGGCAGTCGAACAAATTCATGAGGGAATACAAGAACAAGCATTTTCTCGCCTATCTGAACATCATCGCGGATATTGTGGCCCAGGGTCAGGAGCAGGGGATTTTCAAGTCTGATATCAAGCCCGACATATGTGCGAGAATGATCTTCGGATCTCTCGATGAGCTTTCAACATACCTTGTTACTGCCAGGAGAAAACGGTTTGATGTGCATGAGGTTGCCATCATGGTCGGCAACTCTTACCTGAATGGGCTGGTGAAGCAGTAGCGAACGAACGCCTTGAAACCAAGGAGGTTGATCATGATGCAAATAAAAAAGGCCGCCGTCATCGGCGGCGGAGCTATGGGAGGAAGCATTGCGCACCTCCTCTCGAGCGCCGGTATCGAATGTTTTATCAAAGACATCGAGCAGAAGTTTATCGACAAGGCCTTGGAACAGTCCCGGAACATCTATGACAAGCAGGTGAAAAAGGGAAAGCTCGATCCGAAAAAGGCCGATGAGATGCAGGGCCTCCTCTGTGGATCGGTCGACTATGACAAGAAGTTCATGGGAGACGTTGACCTCGTCATCGAGGCGGTCCCGGAGATCATGAAGATCAAGCAGGGTGTGTTCACCGAGTTGGAGAAGATCTGTCCCGGGCGCACCATCCTTGCATCGAACACCTCCACGCTCTCGCTCTCCGATATTTCGGCCAAGATCAAGGACAAATCACGTTTCGTAGGGTTGCACTTTTTCAACCCGGCCCACGTGATGAAGCTCGTGGAGGTCATCTACGACGAGAACACCTCACGGGAGACCGTGGGCACCATGATGGAGTTCTCCCAGGTCATCGGAAAGGTGCCCATCAAGGTGAAGAACGGCCCCGGATTCGCGGTGAACCGGATACTCATCCCGTACATGAATGAGGCGGTGCTGGCCCTCATGGAGGGCGAAGGCACCATGGAAAAGATCGACGATGCCATGGCGGATTTGGGTATGCCCATGGGCCCCTTTTCCCTGTGGGACCTGGTCGGGCTCGACGTGGGCCTGCACGCCTCCAAGACCCTCGAGGAGGCCTACCCGGCACGAACTCCCATCCCGGAGCTGCTCAAGCATCTCGTGGACAAGAAGATGATCGGGCAGAAGGCCGGCAAGGGCTTCTATGACTATTCATCGGGCGGGGAAATCCCGTCAAAGGAAGTGGAGCGGTTTCTCGACAACTGGAAGAAAGACAACCCGCAGAGCGACCTCGCCTTTTCGCCAGACAGGCTCATGGCCGTGCAGATCAGGGAGGCCCTGTGGATTCTCTCCGACGGCCTGGCCTCGGCCCACGACATCGACACCGGGATGGTCTACGGCACCAACTTTCCCACCAAGGCTGCGTGGGGGCCTCTGCACTATGCCGAGGACGTGGGCTGGGACGCGGTGAACGATCTCCTGTGCTCCCTCTCGTGCGAATATGGCCCTGAACGCTTCACAGCCCCCGCATTGCTGGGGGACCTTCTCAAGGGGGAGAGCGCCTTCGATAACTGCACCTATGAGGTGGACTCTGACGGCGTGGCCGTGATGACCATCGACAACCCGCCCATGAACACCCTGGGCCGCAAGACCAAGGAAGATATCACCAGGGCCGTACTCCATGCGGTTGCAGACCCTAGAGTAAGGGTCATTCTCCTCACCGGAAGGGGCAGGGCATTCGTGGCAGGGGCGGACATCGAAGAGATGAAGCGCTTCAAGGCCATAAGTGAAGGGATCGAACTCTCCAACCGGGGCTACCGCATGACGAACACCATCGAGGAAGCGGACAAGCCCGTCATCGCGGTGATCAACGGTTTCTGCCTCGGAGGAGGCCTGGAGCTGGCCATGTCGTGCCACATGAGGATCGCGTCCGACAAGGCCAGGCTCGGTCTTCCCGAGATCACCCTGGGGCTCATCCCGGGGTTTTCCGGCACCCAGCGGCTGCCGCGGATCGTGGGCAAGGCCAAGGGCCTGGAGATGATCCTGAGCGGATCGCACTACAGCGCGCGTGAGGCCTTTGAGATGGGCCTGGTCAACCAGGTGGTGCCTCACGACAGGCTGATGGACGAGGCAAGGTCCCTTGCGAGGACCATTGCTTCCAAAAGCAGGGTGGCTGTAGGGGCTGCCATGGGCGCAGTCATGAGCGGTTTGGAGGTATCCTTCGAAGAAGGGCTGCTCATCGAGGCAGAGAACTTCGGACGGGTCGCTGTCTCCCAGGATGCCAAGGAAGGCCTTGACGCCTTTCTGACAAAACGGAGGCCCGAATTCAAGGACAGATGATTCCTTTGTCCTGCCCGGTACCGGGTTTTAGACGGTTTGCCGCGCTTATGGGAATAATGATATGGTAACAAGCCTCAAGACAAATAAATATGTAGGAAGGAGGATAATGTGAATACAGTTGTTTGTGTTAAGCAGGTACCTGATACAGAAACTCTGATCAAAGTTCAGGGTGCAGGTATTGCGACAGAAGGAATCAAGTGGGTCATGAATCCGTACGATGAGTTCGCCGTTGAAGAAGCCCTTCAGCAGAAAGAGAAGATGAAGGCCGGCGCAGTGTCCATCGTTTCCCTCGGACCGGCCAGGGCCATCGAGGCGATCCGCACGGGCCTTGCCATGGGCGCCGACACGGCAGTGCACATCAACGACGCAGCCTACTATGACAAGGCTGATCCGTACGCCACCGCGGCAGCGCTCGCAGCAGCAGTCAAAGGTCTGCAGTACGATGCCATCTTTCTGGGCAAACAGGCTATTGACGACGACGCTGCGCAGGTTCCCGCGATGCTGGCAGAGATGCTCGGCATCCCCGTGGTCACCATGGTGATCAAGTTCGAGGTGGCGGCAGACAAGAGCAAGGCGACCGTGACCAGGGAAATCGAGGGCGGCCAGGCTGTTGTCGAGGTTCCGCTTCCAGCCGTGTTCTCGGCCCAGAAGGGTCTCAACGAACCCCGGTATGCCTCTCTTCCGGGCATCATGAAGGCAAAGAAGAAGCCCGTTGATGTGAAGACGGCTGCGGACCTCGGCGTGAGCGAAGGCCCCAAGACCGTTGTCAAGGAGATGACCCTGCCGCCTGCGCGCCAGGCCGGAAAGGTCATTGCGGGTGACGATGCGGCTGCAAAGGCGAAAGAGCTCGCGAGAATCCTTCATGAAGAAGTGAAGATTGTCTAATAAAGGGGGAAACGAACATGGCAGGTACACTTATTTATGCGGAAGTCCAGAAGGGCGAGATCAAAAAAGGCTCTTTTGAGGTAACGAGCAAGGCCAAGGAACTGGGCGGCGATGTTGCCGTGTGTCTGATCGGCACGGGCGTGGAAGGACTCGCCTCTCAGCTTGCCAAGTACGGCGCGGATAAGATATACGTAGTGGACGGACCCGAATACGAGAATTACGTGACCGAGGCATACGTCCAGGCATTCAAACAGGTGGCGGACACGGTGAACCCGACAGTCATTCTTGCAAGTGCGACCGCGCAGGGGAAGGATTTTGTTCCCGCAGTCGCGGCAAGGCTCGGCGTGGGCGCTATTTCCGACTGCGTTGATCTCAAGAAGGAAGGCGACAAGATCGTTGCCAAAAGGCCCGTGTATGCCGGCAAGGCATATGTCATGACCGAGGCGGTGGCGGACCCGCAGGTCATTGCGGTGAGACCCAACTCGTTTGCCGTCAAGGAAGTGGCCGGCGCAGGCGCGGTCGAGAAGGCGGCGGTCAGCCTAGACGCCTCCAAAATCAAGGCGGTCGTCAAGAGCATCGAGGTAGCACAGACCGACGAGCCCGACCAGACCGAGGCCGAAATCATCGTATCCGGCGGCCGCGGAATGAAAGGCCCCGAGAACTTCAAGATGCTCGAAGACCTGGCCAAGCTGTTCGGCCCCACCGCGACCACCGGCGCATCCAGGGCCGCGGTCGACGCAGGCTGGAGAGAGCATTCCTACCAGGTGGGCCAGACCGGTAAAACCGTGAGCCCCAACCTCTACATCGCCTGCGGAATATCCGGCGCCATCCAGCATCTGGCAGGTATGGGCACCTCCAAGGTCATCGTGGCCATCAACAAGGACGCCGAGGCCCCGATCTTCCAGAAGGCCGACTACGGCGTCGTTGATGATCTCTTCAATGTGGTCCCGGTTTTGATATCCGAAATCCAGAAGATGAAGGGATAGGAAGTAAATCCTGCGGGGTGGAATTCTTTCACCCCGCAGAAAACAAGATTCAGGGGGGTTGCAATGCACGGATCAGGAGCGGAAATTTCAAGAGAAATATTTTGGAATATTGTGGGACCTGGGTTTCCCACGGAACAGGTTCTCCTCTATGTGCTTGTTGCGGCAGCATTTCTGTTGTTTTTCCACGGTCTCGCCAGAAGCGGGTTCTTCACCCGCATGAAGGCGATCACCAGTGCGAAGGGCTCTGATGTCGAGAGGGTCAACAATGCATGGGACCGCTTCTGGTATATGGCGGTGGATGTGTTCGGGCACCGGAAGATCTTGCGTGAGCCCTATCAGGGCGTGTTCCACCTGTTCATCTTCTGGGGGTTCGTTGCGCTGGTCATCACCACGGCGATCGTGTTCTTCCAGGCCGACGTCATCTGGCCCATCTGGCACGTATGGTTCATGGAAGGCAACTTCTACCTCGGTCTGTCGCTGTTTGCGGACGTGTTCGGGCTCGTGGCCATCGTGGGCATCCTCATGGCCATGGCTCGGCGGTATTTCATAAAGCCCAAGTGGCTTGACGAAAAGGGCGAAGACAAGCTCATTCTCTGGTTCATTCTCGCTATCCTGGTGACAGGATTCGTGGTGGAAGCATTGAGGATCCAAGCCACCGAGACCGACCCGTCAAGCCCCATGAACCCGTATATCTGGTTCTCTCCGGTAGGAAGGACCGTGGCGTTCCTGTTCTCCGGCATGAGCGTGGAGGCGCTCAGAGACACCCATGTGGTGCTCTGGTGGACCCACGTGCTCGGGGCCCTGGGCTTCATCGTCTTTATCGCTTACTCCAAGCTGCTCCACATCGTCATGACACCGGTGAACATCTTCCTGCGCCCCGATACACCGCAGCCGCCCATCAGGGTGATGCCGCCTGAGATGTTTGAGAATGCCGAGACCTTCGGCATCCACAATCTGGAGGAGTACTCCTGGAAAGACCTGTTCGACACCGAGGCCTGCATGCGCTGCGGCCGGTGCGTGGAGGTCTGCCCGGCGTTCAACACCGACAAGCCGCTCATGCCCAGAGACGTGATCCAGGACATCCGGACCTATATGGAAAACAAGGCCAAGTTCGCCCTGGATGCAAACGGGACCTATCACATCATTCCCGATGAGGAGTACACCGGTCCGGCATTGATCGGCGACAGCATAGAAAAAGACACCATCTGGGCCTGCACCACCTGTATGGCTTGCGTGGAGGCATGTCCCGCCTACATTCTCCAGTTCCCGAAACTCATCGACCTCAGGCGCTACATGGTCATGATGGAGTCCGATTTCCCGGCCGAGGTCATGGATGTCTTCAAGGGCATGGAGAACAACTCCAACCCGTGGAGCATCGGCGCCCATACCAGGGCCGACTGGGCCAAGGGACTCGACGTGCCCCTGCTCTCGGAAAAGGGCGAAGCCGAGTATCTCTTCTATGTGGGCTGCGCAGGCGCATTCGACGACCTGAACAAGAAGGTGGCCGTTTCCCTGGTGAAGATCTTCAAGGCGGCCGGGCTCGATTTCGCCATTCTCGGCACCGAGGAAGGCTGCTGCGGCGACTCAGCAAAGAAGATCGGAAACGAGTATGTCTATCAGGCCCTTGCCATGGCCAACATCGAGACCTTCAAGGCCTATAACGTGAGCAAGATCATCACCATGTGCCCCCACGGGTACACGGTCCTGAAGCACGACTACAAGGAGCTCGGCGGCAGCTTCCAGGTGTTCCACTATACCGAGATCTTAGACAAGCTCATCAAGCAGGGCAAGATCACCTTGAAGCAGCCCATCGAGAACCTGGGCGCCATCACCTATCACGACTCCTGCTACCTGGGCAGGTACAACAAGATCTACGACGAGCCGAGGGACATCCTCAAGGCCCTGAACTCCGGGAGCCTGGTGGAGATGAAGAGCAAGCGTGCAAAGAGCTTCTGCTGCGGCGCAGGCGGCGGCAGGATGTGGATGGAGGAGGATCTGGGCACGAGGATCAACCAGAAGCGCACGCAGGAGGCCGAGGCTTCCGGCGCCAAGACCATATGCACGGCCTGCCCCTTCTGCTACACCATGCTCTCCGACGGAATCAAGGAGCTCGAGCTCTCCGAGAAGCTCCAGGCCTTTGACATCGCACAGCTCGTCGCCAAGGCCGCGGGCCTTGATGAGAAGACGAACAAGGCCGGAGGCGAGAACGAGCAGGAGGCGGCAAACTGATCAAAGAAGCCTTCTCTTTCAGAAGGCAGGCAAAGCAACCCCTTAACGTCAAGAAAGAAAAAAGAGGAGACATCTGATGTCTCCTCTTTTTTCTTGCCACTACCGGCTGTTGAAAGGTATTCTTTTGTAAAGAGAGGGCATGTGAGGAGAGATGGGCATACAGGTCGGCATTCTTCTTGATGAAATCGGGCCCCACAACGATCTCGCAGAGGGATTGAAATCTGCGGGGATCGGGGTTGATATCCTCGTGATGCCGCATGATCTGTCAGAAGAGCGGTCCCTGGCGCTGGGACGCTCTTTCCTGAAAAGCGCTGCCTGCTGCGACCTCATTCACAACCTCTCGGGCTGCCGCGGCCTCCTCTTTGCAAGTCTGTCACGTATTCCTTTCGTGACCTCCATCCCCGGCGAGATCACCGATACCGAGGTCCTCATATGCAGGGCCATAACCGGATCGTGCTTTTTCGTGACCGAAGGGATACAGGAACTCGACGGGCTCAGGACGGTCCCGGGCATCGGTCGTTTTCAGGGGGACCGGGTCGGGTTTTATCTTGACGTATACTCCCGCGTTCTCGCGCTGGGCAAGCAGACCGAGCACCGGCCCTGGGGGAGTTACGAGGTCCTCTCCGAAGACCGGGACGACCATAAGGTCAAGCGCATCACGGTCCTGCCCGGCAAACGCCTGAGCCTCCAGTATCACGGGCAGAGAAGGGAGCACTGGGTCATCATCTCCGGCCGCGCCATGGCGACCGTAGGAGACAGCACACTCGAGCTGGGACCTTCGGAAACCATTGACATCCCCTGCGGTGCAAAGCACCGGATCGAGAATGCCGGGTTCCAGGACCTCATATTCATCGAGGTGCAGCAGGGCGACTACTTCGGCGAGGACGACATCGTCCGGATCGAGGACGATTTCGGAAGGGTATGAGCGCAGAGAGCAAAGGTATCAGAGGCCAGAAAGAACTCTTCGGGCTCCTCTACGAGACAGCAGTCAATGCAGGCATAGAGGTCATCGAAGACCGGATAAACCGCAAGGGCGGGGTATGCAGGCTGAAAGAGAAGCTCATGGTGGTCTATGATGCGCAAGCCCCGTATCATGAACGCAACCGCCTGATCCTGGACGCCATCTCACAGGTGAACCAGGACTATCTCTATCTCCCGCCCCGGGTCAGGATGCTCCTGGAAGAGGGCGAGGCCATGCCGGATGCTCCGGGGGGATAGGAAAAGGCTATTTGCCGGAGCGCATGGTATAGAGCCGCATCTCGCGCTGGGCATCGGTGTTTTTCGGGTTGATCTGCAGGGCCTTGCGGAATGCGTCGGGCGCCTTGTTGGATCCTTCCTTTTTCAGCACCCATCCGAGGATAACATAGAGGGGGTCCGAGGAAGGGAATTTCTGCACGCCTTCGCGTATGGCTGATTTGATCTCTATGCTGTTGCCCCTGCCCGTGTTCTGCCACCTGAGGAAGAGGGCCCTGACATACGCCTCGGCGAAGACTCTCTCCTCGGGCTTCATCTTCACGCAGAGTCTGAAGCTGTCCAGGGCCTTGCTATAGTCTTTTTCCCTCATGGCCTCCATGCCCTGGCCATAGAGCAGCTCAGCCTGGAGCTCCTGGTCTATCCCCTTCTTTTCTTCAGGGGGCTTGCCTTCTCTGATCCGGTTCACCACCGTATAGGCCTTCTGGATCTCCGTGAACACCTCGGTGGCCAGCCTCTTCACCTCCGGATCGTCCGCATAGGAATAGATGTCGGGATGGTTCTGCTTTACCAGTTTGATGTACGCCCGCTTGAGCCCGCCTTCCGAGATGGCCTTGTCCACGCCCAGCGTCTGGAAAGGGTCCTGGTCCTTGATCTTTCGCAGCACCTTTCTCAGGTGATCGATGATCGCCTTGTGCTTGCTCTCCTCGAAGGAGGCCAGTCCGGTGCAATAGAGGGCCAGAAGCGCGCGGGCCGGGTCCTGCCCCAGCAGGAGCAGCTCAGAGACCTTGAACTGGTCGAAATTGTCCATGGTGACGCCGAGGTCAGGGGGGATATCGTCGGAGCGTCTCTTGGGAACTGCATCCGCATGGGGGCTCAATGCCTGGATGATCACCGAGAAGGGGGCCAGTTCCATGATGCCTCTTCTCACCAGGCGCAGGAATTCCGGCCTGGTCATCTCGGGTGTTTTGTCAATGGTGTCTTTCACCACCTTCCGGATGGTTCCGGTCTCCCAGGAAAAGATGTCGGTAAAGCGTTTCTCGAACTGGACCTTCAGGGCCTCGGTGATGGCCTTGGGCCGGGTCTTTTCCATCTCCAGCAGAATGACGCCCTGTTTCCTGCGCTCGATCCGGGACTGGGCCAGGGATGCCTCGTTCTCCTCTTGCGTGATGTACCCCAGGGTTACCAGGACATTGCCGAGAAGCTCTTCGGTTTTGTTCGACTGAATGGCGCAGAGTATGCCGTCGCGGAAAATG
Organism: Deltaproteobacteria bacterium; assembly: GCA_023230665.1. Taxonomy (GTDB): domain Bacteria; phylum Desulfobacterota; class Desulfomonilia; order UBA1062; family UBA1062; genus Phosphitivorax. The sequence continues at coordinate 792 of JALNWY010000028.1, read as the reverse complement.
AGGCCCTTTTTCCAGTCATCCGCAGAGACAAAGATGATCCCGGTGAAATGGGAGTCGATGGTATCTTTCACCAGAAGAGGAAACGTTATATCTTCCAATCTGAACACAGTATCCATTTGTCTTCACTATCGGCAAACAGCACGGCTATGCATAAATAATTCATTGAAATCAGGGACGGGTTCAGATTTCCGGGAGACAAATGATCAGGATCGTTCGCTCCACCTGCCCGAAAAGATGAAGGAAGCCCTCATGGTGCCGTATATGACGGGTGGCGGGCTTCCTTCCGGGCAGCTGCTTCCCTAGCGCGAAATTATCCTTTGTCGATCGTCTCCTGGACGCCGGCTCACGAATACCGGGTTACGAGGGTCTCCCAGTAGAGGCTTTCCCAGGCATCCCTGTTTTCGTCTTCGCTGCAGCCGGCGCAGTAGTGCCTGATCTCGATTGCCGGCGGGTTGAAAGAGACAATCTGCTTGGCGGCACACATGCTGCACACAGGCTTTCCGCACCCATCGCACGACAGCTCGGTAATGGCTCCGCACGCACACGCGAAAAGGATTTCCCTTGCAGCATCCATGGCCTGTTCTCCTTGTATTTTCGTGTTGTGACGGAAACTGCTATTTCCATGCCAAGGAGTCCGGGATGTAGCGATTCATCATAATACACTCTAAAAAAAGCAGATATGAGAGACATGCGGGAAGGGAAGGCTTTCAGGCACAGGGATATGATTCCTGTCTGGAAGGGTCTTGCCGCCATAGTTATGGCCATGATGCCCCAAAGTGCCTTCCCGGGAGG
>JALNWY010000027.1 GCA_023230665.1 Deltaproteobacteria bacterium | reverse complement strand
GTTCTGCAGGGGCAAAGCCATGCGCATACGATACTGGACTATTCGCTCCGCGACAATACCCTTTGTTTCAGGTGTGCACCACTTTCGTGAAGAACCTCTTCCCAGAGACTGTTCTTCCCGTGCCCACCTGTGCTAGTATTCCAGTGGTAATCAGGCATGGAGTCAGGTCTCAAGGGGCTGTTGAGCACCGAGCACTGGCCGGGACGCATGAATACCCGCTAAGCCTGAAGGTCCTGCTGGAGCTCGGAAGCTCGGTATGGGCACCCACATATCCGATCCGGATCATGGATATGAAATAAGCTGTTTACCTGAGAAGCCAAGACGTACTAAGAATACCCGGCAGGATGGAGAATCAACCAAGGCGCGCATATCTCTTTGGGATCGCTGCCGTGCTGCTCTGGTCCACGGTCGCATCGGCCTTCAAGCTCTCGCTTAAGTATCTTGACCCGGCCCAGCTGCTCCTCTACTCCACACTGTTCTCCATTGCGGCCCTGGGCGGCATCCTCGCGGTTCAGGGGAGACTGGGCGTCATATTCACCTATACGCGAAGGGAATATGCCCGATCCCTGCTCCTGGGCATCATCAACCCCTTTCTCTACTATCTGGTGCTGTTCAAGGCATATGGCCTTCTGCCCGCGCAGGTCGCACAGCCCATCAACTACACCTGGGCCCTCACGCTCGCGTTCCTTTCCATCCCGCTGCTCGGACAGAAGATCGGCGTGCAGGAGATCACGGCCGGGCTCATCAGCTATCTGGGCGTGGCCATCATCTCCACCAGAGGCAGCATCGCGGGACTGGACGGAGTCAGCCTGCCGGGCGTGGGGCTCGCTCTCTTTAGCACGGTCCTGTGGGCCCTGTACTGGATCTACAACACCAAAGACAGCCGAGACCCGGTGGCAGGCCTCCTGCTCAATTTCCTGTTCGGGCTGCCCTTTGTCTTTGTGTTCTGCCTGGCCTTCTCCGACATCCGGGCCGTCTCGCTGCCCGGTCTTGCCGGGGCGGCCTATGTGGGCCTGTTTGAGATGGGCGTCACCTTCGTGCTGTGGATCCATGCCTTGAAATATGCCGAGAACACCGCCCGGGTGGGCTACCTGATCTTTCTGTCTCCCTTCCTCTCACTGGTTTTCATCCGGGTGCTCGTGGGTGAAGAGATCCTCGCATCCACGGTTGCAGGCCTCGTGCTCATCGTGGCCGGGCTGGTGATCCAGCATACCGGGGCCTCACGGAAGCGCGGGCTCGAGCCGCAGAGCTGACATACCGGGGAAGAACCCCTCTGCAGGCCCCCAGCCTGAGGCTAAGAGGCCCGGAGATGAGGGCGTCACCTCGACGACGGGACTTATTCCGTTCCTGCGCTTCGTCCCTGCTCCCGGGCGCCCCACAGGGCCAGGCCGGTTTCCTCGTCAAACACCCGCTCAAGCGCCGGACCCTCGAAGGCCTCGATGATGCACTCGCAGGCAAAGACGATCGTGCCCGGGGCAAGATGCCCCCCATATGCGCGTCCCGTATCATCCGCCAAGGTCACATGGGCGTGCACGAACACCTGCCCGTCTTTGACCGAGACGTTCCCCGAGAGCTTGGTGATCTCCATTGCCTTGTCCAGGGTGAGATATGCGTATGCCCGGGCCTGTTGATCGTAGAACCCGATGCTCGCCTTTTTCACCGCACCGATGGCCTCGATGCAGCCCAGCCTGATGTCGTGCTGCCTGCATATCCCCGTGAGCTCCTCCAGCAGGTCGGCACCGTGGTTAAGTCTGCCAATGATCGTCTGTGCGTGTTTCATCCGGGTCATCTGTGACATCTCATGTCCTTTCATTCCTGCTGAATTTTTCTGTCCTTAAGAAATCCACGGCAGATCATGCATTCCGCCGGGAAGAGCGACCGTGCCGGGCTGCCGGAAGGCAGGGCTGAAGGTTGATTCTCCTGAAGTTCGGCCGCGTCGCGGACACCCTGATGGCCGCGGAACACACCATAACTGCTGGAGGAGCACGCAGTCTAGGACAAAGTTATGCTTGAGATCGGTTTCCAGATCGCCTTTCTGGGCGAGGTCGAGATGCTCCTCAAAGACCTCGCGGGCGGCAGCAAGGGCAAGGTAACCCCTTCCCCATGGTTCACTCGCTCTGGTCCGCGCTTCCGCGGGAGCAATAGTGATTCGTTTTAAGGCTGTTCTCTGCCCATACCAGGCAGCCCGGGCACAGGCAGTGCTCCACCCACCTGAGGTCCTGGCAGGTGGCGTTTCCCGTGGAGCAGTAGAGACCCGGAACCTGTTCTGGCCTGGGCATTCCCTCCACCTTCTTGGCCTCTGCGTATTTTTCCTTGGCACAGGCGCTTCGCACCTGGACAGGGCACTCGCCGCACAGGCATTTGCCGATATTTTCCTGGGTAAATTCAACCTTGGGCATGATTATTTCCTCCTTAAGGGTTGAGTATGACGGATGAAAAAAACCAAACCTTTGTTAAAGCCGCCTCGTACGGATGCTCTGCTCCGCGACATGATTCATATCCTGCCGACTTGTTTTATGATCTCGTCGGCGCCGGCCTCGATGGTCCTGTCGGTCATGTTGACGACAAAGAATCCTCCTTTGTTGAACACCCGCCGCGCCTCGGCTATGTCTTCGTCGATCACGTCAGGGTCGGTATAGCCCGTTCGGGCCGGTGATCCGATACGATCCATCCTTCTGCTCCTGATCGCCAGCAGACGGTCGGGGTCGATGCTCAAGCCCGCCACACGCGACTGTTCCATTAGATAGAGCTCTCCGGGCATGGGCGTTCCGGAAATGATGGGACAGTTGGCTGCCTTCAGCCCCAGAACCGACAGGTACACACACAAGGGGGTCTTGCCCGTCCTGGACACTCCGATGATCAGCACATCGGCCTTTAGCCAGTCTCCAGGACTCTGGCCGTCATCGTGCGACATGGCAAAGTCCATGGCGGATACCCGGTCGAAATACTCTTTGCGCAGCTCGCGGTAGAGGCCGGGGCGGCCCAGAGGGGCCCTGCCGAGCATGGTTGAGAGCCGGTCGAGCAGCGGACCCATCAGATCCACCTCGATGATGCCCTGTTCTCTTGTCAGTTGGAGCAGGGTGTTTCTGAGCATGGAATCGACCAGGGTGTGAACGATGATGCCGTTGCGCTCTTTCGCCTCGCTCACCACTTGTTCGACCTGTGAGCCGAGCCGGATATTCCCTTGGATAAACACGGATACCCCATTGCCCGGAAACTGGGCCAGCACAGTATTGACGACCTGCTCGCCGCTGGTCCCCGCGCCCCCGGACACGATGTATATGGGATGGGTTGTGTTTGCCATGGATCGGTCTCTGTTCCTTCTCCTTCAAGCGCCTTTCGCGCATCCTGTGTTTCGTGCGCCCTTCCCTGAGTCATTCACGGCCGTTGCCCGAAAAAGGGTGTGGCGGAGCCCGCAACCAGGGTGATGTCGCCGAGGGTGCGTATGGCATGGGGAATGCGGGAAACCGGTGCCGGCAGGTAGAGCGCCAGACCCATGATCAGCCGTATCCCTGCTGCGGCATATACCCCTGCAGGGCTTGCAAGCCGCCTGACCACGGAGATGAGCGTGCCGGGCCATGCAAAGCCCAGAAGACCCATGACTGCCACGAAAAGACCGAGGGGAAACGCAATCGTTTTCATGCCCGAGCCCTCACCCTTGTACGGATTCTGCTGTTTCCCGGCCTTAGTAAAATGGCCGGGGACACATTGCCAAAGCTGCTACGAATAATATTCTCGGGCATTGCAGTGTTCTCAAGGGCAGCCCCTCAAGAGGCATCACGCGATTGCTCGCCTGCCTTCCCGGGGCGCCCTCACAGAGACCCGGATCTTACGGAAATCGACTCGCAACGATAGAAGTCCGGGCCCCTACAGGGAGACCTCCACCCCTCTCTCGCGCAGGTACTCCTTGACCTGCCGGATGCTCAGCACACGAAAGTGAAAAACCGACGCGGCAAGCAGCACTGCAGCTCCACCCTCCACGACTGCCTGGTAGAAGTCTTCCAGCTTGCCCGCGCCTCCTGAAGCAACCACCGGAACCATGACCGCCCGGGAGATGGCCCGGGTGAATTCGATGTCATAGCCGGCCCGGGTCCCGTCGCCGTCCATACTGGTGGGCAGGATCACCCCGGCGCCCATGGCTTCGCACTGCCTGGCCCACTCGACAGCGTCCTTTCCCGCAGCCAGGGTACCTCCGGACACCACCAGCTCGAACCCGGAGGGCATTGCATGGTTTCGTCTGGCATCGACAGCCACGGTGATTCGGTTCGTGCCGAACTCGCGGGCAGCCTCGCTCACCAGCTTGGGCCGTTTGACCGCTGCGCTGTTCATGGAAACACTGTTCGCTCCGGCGGCAAGCAGCATCTCGATATCTTCCAGTGAAGAAATACCGCCCCCCACCGTGAGCGGTATGTCGACAACCGCAGACACGTTTTTGACCCATTCCAGCCGGGTCTTGCGGTTTTCGAGGGTTGCCGCGATATCGAGCATGGCGAGCTCGTCAGCACCTTCCTTCTGGTAGATGGCGGCCGCCTCCACCGGGTCGCCCGCATCCTTCAGGTCGACGAAATGAACCCCCTTGACGACCCGCCCGTCTTTCATATCAAGGCATGGCATGATCTTTATCATTTCTTGTTCTCTCTCCTTTCCCTACCCTGTCTTATGACTCTTTTGCCGTCCAGCGGGTGACCCGGTGGACGGCAAATACATCAGGATCGATAGCATTGATCCAAAGGCAAGCCCTCCGGACCGGTTACAACGAAGAGCTTCAACGGCCATGAGATCCTCACTCCCCTGTCCTCCGAAAGCGGACAAAGAAAGTGGATTCCCATGCCCCGGAGCATGACATCAGACAGTGATCTCCACCTGAAAAACCTCGTTCTTCAGCGAATAGCTCACCTCAAAGCCCAGTTTGGCGAGGGTCTGCCTGATGACGATGTTGCCATGGATAACAATAGGCAGCCTGTGTGGGCATCCTCGTCTCTCTCCCATAAAATCCTAAGAATTTTATCTCATCTTGCTGTGTGTTGCAAATCGAATTCATTGACCCTGCGTAATGGCTCAGTTTCGGGGGAAATTCCCAGCGAGATCAGTATAGAACATCCGGGATTTACTATAGCTGTAATTATAGCATATTCCCCGAGACTGAGCCATTACGAGCGTGCCGCATGCATCGATGAGTTCTTGCCGATCAGAACGGATGGGCCTGCGGCAGGAAGGAGATCCATCCCCGGCCGGCTCAATCTTCCTGCGGACTGACACGTATCCCCTCTTTGATGGAATCGTCCGGGTGAACGATCACCACGTCACCGTGGCCGAGCCCGTCCAGAACCTGCACGGCGAGCCCTGATCGTTGCCCTGTCATGACCCGCTTCCTGACCGCCCTGCCGTTCTCGACCCTGAAGGCGGCCCAGCCGTCCTGCACGCGGAAAAGAGCGCCTGCAGGCGCCTGGAGCACCCGGTCGTGCTCCCATATCACGAACCTGGACAGCACGCGGTATCCCGAGCCGAGGCCTGTCCAGGCATGTTTTGGCGATGCAATGTCCGCAATCACCTGAACGCGCTGTTCTTCGACACCCAGCGCTGATACCACTGTGGTCCCCTGGGGTTCGATCCGATCGACAACGCCTTCGAGAGTTGCATCGCCACCCCACCGGACGAACAGAACACGGGTACCGGGCCGTATGCCGACCGCGTCCTGGGAAAGAACATCGGTCCATACCTCCAGCCGATCGATATCCCCCACATCCACAAGCGGCTCTCCTGCATTCACGAATCCTTCGTTCCTCTGGTGCACGGCCAGGACCCTGCCCGTGACGGGCGAACGCAGGATGTCCTGTACGCCGGTATCCCCTTGGCCTTCCGAGACGCTGCGCAGTGTAGCCCTGGCCGCCTCGAGCTCGGCTCGTGCGGTCGTCACCCGGGCTCGTACCGCCTCCAGGTCCGCATCGGCCTGTGAGGCTGCGGTCCTCGCCTCGTCCAGGTCCTGCCGCGAAACCGCTCCGGACTCGAAAAGTGCCTGGGTCCGTGCAAGCTCGGTGGCCGCAAGCTTGGCGGAAGCCTGCGCGGCCCTGGTCTGCTCCCTGGCCTGCTCCAGCCGGGCTGCGGCCGCCTGGGCGCCCGCAGCAGCCTCATCCCGGGCGCGCACGTCCAGGATCGAGGCCCGGGGCCCCTCCAGGAACACCAGGGGCTGCCCCTGCCTGACCCGGTCCCCGGCCTCCAGATGAATGCGCCGGATCGTGGCGGCTACGGGCGAAGAAATGGTGAACCGGTTCTTTACCCTTGTCTCGCCCTCTTCTTCCACGATCACCTGCAGCGGGGCATAGCCCACCCGGGCCGTCCGCACCTCGACGGGCGACGGCAGCAGCAGGTACACCAGCAGGACCGCCCCGAGCACCGCCAGGACGATGATTGCGATCTGTCTGCGCATCAGCTTCGGCATCTATTCCCTCGTTTTCAGGACCCCGATGAGGTCCAGTCTGTTCAGCCTCAGGCTCACAAGCATTGCTGAAGCGGCCGATGCCCCGAGCACGATCAGGGAGGCCTGGACAAGGGTGCCCTTGCCCAGGACAAAGGGCAGCTGGTACATATCTGTCTGCAGGGACCTGGCGAATCCTGCGCTCGCGAGCGCTCCCAGAACCAGGCCGAGCGGGATGGACAGCAGGATCATGACCGCAAGCTCGCCCAGCAGGATATATCTCACCTCTGCCTTGGTGAATCCGAGGACCCGCAGGCTCGCCAGCTCGCGGTCGCGCTCGGAGAGCATGATCCGGGCGCTGTTGTACACTACCCCGAACGTGATCACTCCGGCAAAAAGACTCAGGACAAACGTATAGGTGAGCATGGTTTGCGCGATCGTGTCGCGGAAGGCCCGGATCGCCCGGTCCTGGAACGCGATGCCCGCCACGCGCGGCCGTTCGGTGAGAGAATCCGTGATCTCCTGCTCAAAGGCACGATCGATCATGAGAAAGGCCCCGGATACGGCCTGGCCGAGACCGGCAAGCCGGTTTACCGCTTCCATGTCCATGTACGCTGCCACGCCGACGAACTGCCGGGTGATCCCGGCTACCGGGATGCTGCTCGTGTACCGGCCGCCCTCCTGCACCTCCACGATCACCTTGTCGCCGGGCCTGACATCCAGAATCCGCGCCAGTCTCTCGGTGATGAGAAGTCCCTCTGGCGGGATGGTAACCGGTTTCAGGTCGGTGTCGATGAGGCGGCGAAGGTGCGGGTCCCGAGGAATTCCCTCGATACCGGTCTGAAAGCTCAAATGCCCATGGCGCAGCTCGACCGGCACAGTGCGGAACGGCTCGGCATGGATCACGCCGGGCAGGCTCTTCAGCTCAAAGACCGCGGCCGTGGAGGTGGGATCGGTGAAGGTGACGGTCATGTCCTCGCGCTGGGCGAGCCCGAATTGAACGTGGATCACGTAGTCGAATGAATCATAGAAAAACAGCCCCATGATGAGAATGGCGCATGAACTCGATATGCCCAATATGGTGAGCAGCGCCTTGAGGGGCCTGCGCTCCAGGTCGCGCATGATCATTCGGGTAGGCTGGGAGAAAAACCGCTGGAGCCCCAGGCGCTCTACCAGGGTGGCCCGAAACGTAGCCGGAGGCGCCGGCCGCATTGCCTCGGCGGGAGGCAGCTTCACCGCGCGGCCAACAGCCTGCGCCACCCCGATGAGCGCGGCACCGATGGTCAGGGCAGATGCTGTGACCATCACCGACGGCTCAAGGGCAAAGTCCAGATACGGGAACCGGTAGTAGCGCAGATAGAGATCTCCGAGCTGCCTGCCCAGCCAGCATCCGAGCAGAGTCCCGGCCGCGGCTCCCATGATCACGATGAGAAGCACGAGCTTTCCGTAGTGAACCCCTACATCGAGGGTGCTGTATCCGAAGGCCTTGAGCACGGCGATCTGCTCGCGCTGCAGGCTGATGAGCCTCGATATCACGATGTTGAGCAGAAATGCGGCAACTCCCAGAAAGATCACGGGGAGTATGGTGGCTGTTCGCTCGAGCTGGCGGAACTCCTCGGTGATGAAGAAGTGCGACTGCTGGTCTTCCCTCCCGAAGGCGCCCTGGCCTCCATAGGGCCTTAAGATCCGGTCGAGCCGGTCGATGACCTCGTGGATGTCAGCGCCGGGCGCCAAAGTGAAGGCGATGTCGTTGAAGGCCCCGTCCATGTCGTAGGCTGCTTCGAGCCCGGAGCGGCCCATCCACATCACCCCGTAGCGCATGGGATCGGGAAAGATGGATGCCGGGTCGATCTGCATGAGAAATTCGGGCGAGAGCCCGATGCCCACAATGTTCAGGTCCCGGTACCGGCCGTTCATGATCGCGGCGATGCGGTCTCCGGACCTTAGCCCGTGCGCCTCGGCAAAGGGCTCGTTGAGCACCACCTCGTTTTCCCTTCCGGGCTGCACGAGACGCCCTTCCCGGATGAAGAGCCGGTTCAGGACAGGCTGTTCTCCTTCGGGCACGGATACGATCGTGCCGGATACCGGCTCGCCAAAGCCTTCGATCTCCAGATTCACCCGTGAGACCACCCGCGTCTCGACCGCGTTGATCCCGGGTATCTCCCTGATCCTCTCCAGCAGGAGCTCAGGGGCCCTGCGCACCGTGGCAAACCCGTCGGCGAAACCATACTCTGCATAATAGGTGCGAAGCGTCTGCTGGAGCGAATCCATCACACTTGTCATGGACACATAGGTGGCGACCCCGCTCAGGATCACGAAGACAATGGCCAGGGCCTGCCCCCGCATCCCCCACAGGTCGCGCAGCATTTTGCGGTCGAGTGCTCTCATCGCTCTACCAGGTCAGCTCGCGAGCCTCCTTTTTGTGATCGTTGCCGCGGACATCGCTCACCTGCCCGTCGCTTAAGTATATAATACGGTCGGCCATCTCCGCCTGCACGGCATTGTGCGTGATGATGACCGTGGTGGTCCTGAGCTCGCGGTTGACCCGTTCGAGGGCCTTGAGCACGATCACGCCGGTTTTGGAGTCAAGGGCCCCGGTCGGCTCGTCGCACAAAAGTACGCCCGGCTGCTTGGCAATGGCTCGGGCAATGGCCACGCGCTGCTGCTGGCCCCCGGAAAGTTGCGCGGGAAAAGAGTCTTTCCGGTCGCTTAAGCCCACCAGATCGAGGGCCTGCTCGGGCGTTATCGGGTTCTGAGCGATCTCGGTCACAATGGCCACGTTCTCCCGCGCGGTGAGGCTCGGGATCAGGTTGTAGAACTGAAACACGAACCCCACGTGGCGGCGCCGGTATTCCGTGAGCTCGCGGTCATCTGCCTGCGTGAGGTCCATCCCGCAATAGAACACCGTGCCCGCAGTGGCGGTGTCGAGCCCGCCCAGGATGTTCACCAGGGTCGACTTGCCGCTGCCCGACGCACCCAGCAGCACCACGAGCTCTCCCGCATAGAGTTCGATGTCGATGCCGCGCAGTGCGTGCACCTGCACCTCACCCATGCTGTACACCTTGGTGAGCCCCCTGGTCCGAAAGACGGCTTCCCTTTCCATATATCATCGCCCTCTACCGGCACAGCCCCGGACATCATGGAGGCAAACAACCTGTCTCCCATGGGCGCGAAGCGCTTTTGACCGCACCGGTCTTTACGGCTCGGGTTCTGTTTTGTTCAATGCCTTGGAAGCGATCTATACTTATGAATAAGAACCCAGGCGGAATGCCAAAGCGTTTGTTGCCCCCCAATCCTGTTTCTGAATGTAGAACCTATGAGCAAATCATCCGCACTCTTAGGGCGCGGCTTAGCCAGGAGAGGAAATAGGACAGGGAGAAAGGAGGAAAGGGGACAGATTTATTGTCTTATTTTCTCCTATGTTCTCGTTTTATCTCGTTATCGTTGGAATGCCTTTTGGAATGGGCACCGGTTCCTTCGATCTCATTGAAGCGGGCATACCTCGTTCTTTTGGCCGGAATCACGGCCCGGCAAGGAGAACGGATGGGCATATATTGCAAGAACTGATGTGGCCCATGTCGGTGTGCGACATATTATGTAGTTCTATAAATCGTAGGCCGGACTGGCTCTTCACGCAGAAGAATCGAGCAAGATTCACAAATCCGGCAGGAAGTGAGGCGGAAATGGATATGATAACAAGGGAAGACCTGAAACTGCTGGCCGGCAAGACAGATGGGGTCCGTATTTCCATCTATCTGCCCACCCATCGGGCCGGGAAAGAAACGCAACAGGGAGCAATCAGGCTGAAAAACTTGCTCAGAGAGGCCGAGGAGCATCAGCCCGGGAGCGGCCTTCGCTCTCCTGAATTGCGCGCAATGCTGGGGCCGGCGCAGAAGCTCATCGGCGATCCGCTCTTCTGGAAGTACCAGAGCGACGGCCTTGCTCTTTTCCTCTCTGAGGAAGGCCTCACTTTCTACCGTCTCCCGATACGCTTCCATGAGCAGCTCGTTGTGGGAAGGCGCTTTTATATCAAACCGCTGTTCCCCTTTTTTATCGCAACAGGGCACTACTTCATCCTGGCAATCAGCATGAAAGAAGTCCGGCTGCTTCAGTGCTCCCGCTTCAGCTCCAGCGATATTGATCTACCTTCGGTGCCTGAGAATATCAGCGAGGTCTTTCGACTCGACAGTCCTGAAAAGCTGCTCCAGTTCCACGCGAGAGCGGGCCCCATAACCGGTGCGCACAGACGCCGGACTCTCCTCCATGGGCACGGGACCGGCGTTGGGGACGAGAAAGCAGGCCTTCTGAATTACTTTCACAGAATCAACAGGGGCTTGCGCGAAAGGCTCCGAGATGAGCGGGCGCCATTGGTACTGGCCGGCGTGGGATATCTGTTACCCATTTACCATGAGGCGAACACCTATCCATGTCTGCTTGATGAAGGCATTGAAGGCAACCCCGAGGAGATGAGTGCGGCGGAGCTCAAGAGGCTGTCCTGGGAGATCATCAGGCCGCATTTCACACAAGAGCGGATGGAGACAGCGGAAAGATACCGGCAGCTCTCGACCGCCGGCAGCGACCGGGCCTCGGAAGATCTGGCAAAGGTGGTTCCAGCGGCCTATAGCGGGCGTATAGACACGCTCTTTGTCGCTGTCGGCGACCACCGATGGGGGTCGTTCGATCCGCTGACCACAGATGTCAATCTGCATGATGAGCCAGAAGAGGGCGATGAAGATCTGCTGGATTTCGCTGCCGTTCAAACCTTTCTGAATGGAGGCGGTGTGTATGCGGAAAGGACAGGGACCATGCCGACCGAAGCCCCCCTTGCCGCAATAATGCGATATTGATTCCCGATCAGGGCGCACAGGCAAAAGAGGGGAAAGGAGACGGGCAAAAGCAAAAGGGGACAGGCTTATTTTCTCCGGGATCTGCCACCATGAGCTTCATGGTGGCAGAAATCCAGGGTGCCCCCGTCCATGGAGAAGATTATCCGGTATCAGCCAATATTTCTATTCGATGGTAATCAAATCAAGGGGGTATTTCGTAAAGACTTCCGCTTTTCCGGGCTTTACGCACACGATGTACTCCAGTGCGAATACGCCGCAATTGGTCTTTAAATCATAGATATGCGCACAGGGAACGATCATGACATTTTCCTCAAGGATATAGTCGTCGTCGTGGTAGAATGTCGGAGGCAGATGCCCTGTGCCGATGCCGTGTCCGAGAGGAACAGTACCGAAATCCGGATAGCCGCCCTCTGCGAGACGACTCAGATACCATTTCTCAATTTCCTTGGTGCTCGCACCGGGAACAAACATGGTGTTCAATTCCTCTATGACCGGCCTGAAAAAATCGACCATTTTCATGTAGTCCTTTGATTGTTCCCCAAACGCAAGCGTCCGGAAGCTGTCTGTTCGGTATTCATGCCAAACAGGATGCAAATCGTAATAGATCCGGTCTCCGTTCACCAAAATTCTATCGGTCGGCAAATGATCGCCGTAGCCTAATTGGGAAGTAAAGAGGCATTGATTCGGCGTATAGTAATAAGAAGCGCCCAGCCTCCGCATCTCGAGCTCGGCATAGCCGATCAGTTCCGCCTCGGTAACTCCGACTCGTGCGTTTTCAATGATTTTGCTGGTGCCCGCGTCAGCGATCGCACAGGCGCGACGAATCAGCTCCAATTCCTCCTCGTCCTTGCGCATCATGACGGTATTGATCATCTTTTCGCCATCCACGATGGTGGCGTCCGGCAGATTTTTGGCAAGGTGGTCGTACATCAGGTATTCAATAGAGGGCATCTCTACGGCAATAACCTTGTTGTGGCATTCGTGCTCATGAAGAATTTTGACAACAGTGTCCAAAAAACTTACCGGCTCTATACCGGCATAAGCGGGCATCCAGAAATGAATGTCCCTGATGTATCCCTCTGTCATGAGCCTTCCCATTTCCGCGAGCGAGACAAGAAGCGTGGGCTCTTCCTTTGCCCACACGAACAAGCAGTTTCCGAGGTTGAAGTCGTTGTGGTAAGTCCCAGCAACATAGGAGTACTTTTGCTGATGCGTCAGGATCAGCACATTGATCCCCTCTTCCAGCATCGCTTGCCTGACCTTATCTGCATTTTTCCTGAAGAAAGAATAGTTCATTTTGTAGTTTCCTCCTTATTCATTGATTCTTTCCTCTTTGGTTCGATTTTCAAAACTGTTCGCAAAGCCGACTAATGGTGTCGAGCATTCAATCAAGATGCTATAAATGGAGTGCAATTGACAAGAATATACTTTTTAAGAGAAACTGTATAGGAAATAGGGTCTTGTGTCAAGTTTCTGTTCTATAAGCCGTGAGATAAAGTACTCGTCTTGGTAATTCTTTTGTGACAAGCATGGAATAGTGCAACACCTGATCCAGAGTCACTTACCAGCCACTGCCTGCGCTTGCAGGATCCAAATTCAGCCGGCATCAGGTACAATAACAAAGACATAACAATGCTCGCGCAAGCTATAATAACCCTATGATAACTTATACTTGAGTGTCCGGCATAATATGAAGTGCGTAAGTGAACGTCTCTGTGCGTACAAATAAAAGGCCGGTGTCCCGGCCCGGGTCTCGCGTCTCACTCAAGCATCTCGATTATTTTTTCCTGAAAGGCCTCCATGAGGGCTATGGTGTCTTTCTTTTTCAGGTCGAACGAGACGGAAAACAGGCCGACGCCCTCCTGGAACGCCACCACGGCCATGGAAAGCTTGTCGGTATCGGCTGCGGCGCTGTTCGAAGGGTTCATGAATCCGGCCAGTTCCCGGATCCATTCAGAATACATCTTTTTCACCCGGGCGTGTACTGCAGGCTTGTATATGGCGATCCCCCAAATCTCCACGAAGATGGTCTGAAGTTTCTTGTCTGTGGTGATATGCGTGTTCATGAAGTGGAACACGTGATTGAGGACCTCCCGGTACGTGAGATCTTTTTGCTCGAGCTTTTTCAAGTCACGCCGGAACAGGGCATTGTAGTGTTTGGAGATGCTATCGATGAAGCAAAGCAGGATATCTTCCTTGCTCTTGAAGTAATAATGGAGCATGGCATGATTGATGCCTGCCTCCATGCCGATATCCTTGATCGAAGTCTCGTTGTATGGCTTCCGCAGGAGGCATCGGTAGAGGGCCTCCAGTATCTCTTTGCGCCGCTGCTCGCGTATGGATTTCCTTCCCAAGGCTTCTGTCTCTTTTCCGGCCGGCCGAAAAGAACCATCGCTGCAAGGCGGGCTCTATCAGCCGGGCTCGCGCACAATTTCGTATTATCCTACCAGATCGTCCTTCTGCCCGGCAACGAAACGAGCCCGGCGCATCGAAACCCCTGTCCCTTTACGGTCTCGGCCGCAAGCGGGTAAGGAGCGATCCGTTCCCTTATTCGTCCAGCCCGAGAAGCTCGGCGGAATTCCTGTGAAAGATCCGCTCTTCCAGCGAACCATCTCCCTTGCAGGCTACCTTGACGGTCCGGATATGCGGGGGGCGGTTGCCGAAAGGCCAGTCTGAGGCATACATGACCTTGTCCGGCCCAAAGGTTCTGACAAGTTTGCGGATGATCTCCGGTGACTGGAAGCTGGTATCAACCCAGACATTCGGCAGTCCTTTGAGCCTCCGGCAGAGCTCTCTGACCTGGAACAGCCCTGCATGACCGGCGATGAAGCTGATGCCGGGAAACTCCCGTATGATCGCCTCGACATATTCGATCTTTCCGTACTCCGGTCTATTCCGAATCTTCTCACGCCCCAGATAATAGCCGGACACCCCGGTATGGATCAATACAGGCTTGTTCAGGCGTTCACAGGCCTGCAGCGCCTGTATCGTCCGCGGGTCTTGCAGTGGTACGGCCTGTATGATGGGGTGGAGCTTCAGCCCCATCGCGCCCTGGGCCGCATCTGCGGCAAATTTGGCCCCGATGTCGTGGTTGCGGGTGAAATCCACGCTTGTGAAGGGCAGGACCCTGGGCTCCTGATCCCGGGCCCTGGCCAGATCCTCGAATGTGACGTAGGGCGCGATGGGCAGGCAAACGGCAAGGTTGACCCCGGTTTCGCCCAGAGAGCGCCGGAAATTCTCGAGTGTGGCTGAAAAATTGCGCGCCCGCTGTGCCCTTGTGGCCCAATGGTGAATCAGCCTATATATGAGGGCGCCCAACCCGAAGGACCGATTGAGCTGCCTTTCATTCTGGGTCTGGGGGTCCCATATCTTCTGCATGACCACGCCGGTCTTGCAGATCAGATCCCCTCCCTTCGGGTTCAGGATGTCTCCCAAATGGCCGTGGATGTCGATGATCTTCACTGCCGCATCTCCTTTTTTCCCGCCGGATGCGGATCTGAACCCCGTATGCGCCGCCGATACAGTGGCTCTCCTGTCCAGGTTATTTCAGCAGCGTGTCCACGAGATCGGCAATGACGCTCACATAGTGGTCCACATCCTGCTTGGTGGCGGTGGGACCCACCAGGGCCATCTCGTGAACCGGTGTCAGGAGAACGCCGCGGTTGGCGCACCAGACATGAATCAGGGCGTCGAGAGGGCCTGTCAGCCCCTCGGTCACAATGTCTACGGCATTGTAGCCCACCTCGGCGAACATGGCCTCCGAGCCGTTTTTCGGGGGCCTCGGAAGAAAGCGGAACTCCACTCTGCACCCGATGCGCGCCACGTACCACGCCAGGCCGTTTCTCCTGATGATATCCGCGAGGCCTTTTTCCATGCGTTCGGCCAGAACGATCATGCGAGAGAAGTTCTCGTCATTGATAACGTGCTCAAAGGCCGCCCGTATGCCTGCGACCGCCGTTGCATTGCCCGAGAGGGTTCCGCCGAAGCCGAAGAAATTGTGCCACGGCTCGCGCGCCGCCATCCAGTCCGAGATCTCCCGGGTGAAACCGAGAACGGCGGCCGGATAGCCTCCGGCTACGAACTTGCCTGCGACGAAAATATCGGGTTTCAGACTCAACTCGCCAGTGATTCCCCGCGGGCCGGCGCACATGGAGTGCGTCTCGTCGATGAGCAGCAGCGTGCCGTACTTCTTCGTGATGGTCCGCAGCGCGTCGTGGTATCCGGGCTCGGGGGGAATAATGCCCAGATTCGTCATCACCGGCTCGGTAATGACGCAGGCGATGTCGCCGGGCGCAAGGGCTTTTTCCAGGGCCTCCGCATCGTTGAAGTCGATGACCCTGGTCATCTGCGTGGCGTCGGGCACGATGGGTCCCAGCATTCCCGGGATATTAACGATCTCTCCGAAGAAATTCACGACCAGCGTCTCGTCCACCGACCCGTGATACGTTCCGTTAAAGCACAGGACGAGCTGCCGCCCTGTAAAGGAGCGGGCCACTTTCAACGCCATCCGGTTGGCGTCAGTAGCCGTCATGAGCACCTGCCAGTAAGGCAGGCCGAAGCGCCGCTCCAGCTCTCCCCCGACCCAGACGCAGTCCTCTGTAGGCAGCATTGTCGTGGTCCCGCGGTCCTTCATCTGTTTGGTGATGGCCTCCACGATCTTCGGATGGGCATGTCCGCAGAGACCGCCTGTGTCGCCGAGGCAGAGATCGAGATAACGATGGCCATCCACATCGGTGATGAACACCCCTTCAGCCTTGTCCACGAACACCGGGAAGCCCCCGGTCCAGATCCGCATCCACGACATGGGAACGCCGCCGACCAGGTTCTTTTTGGCTTGTTCAAAGAGCCTTCTGGATTTGGGGCGTTCTCCGACAAAACGCTCCACCTCCTGCGCGAGCAGGCCGTTCACCTTTTCCAATGTTATTGCCGCCATAACCTCCTCCATCAGTGATCCGAAACGGATCATTTATTTATTGGTCACCCAACTAATTAAACATGGCAAGCCAGCATTGTCAATACCTTGAGATTCCTTTCTGTGAGATTCTCGTTCGATGTCTTCAGTTCGTATTCCGGCCTTGATGATGCTCTAATGCCTGTGCCGACGCGAGCTGTATACCCAAGCTTGGCAGCGTGTTTCTGGAGATTGTGCAGGCGCGCCCTGATGGTCTTGACACGGCCGCTTCTCACCGCGCTCTTGCCGCTGGTGGCGCTTGCCGGCGCTCTCGTTGTTACCGGCACACAAGGCCGGTCCACGTGGAGAGTGCTGTGGTGACCTGCGGAAAAAAGAACTTTTTTGCAGGAAAGATCATCGCCAGCTTCGCCGTCGGCAAATGAGACCGTGCGTGCATATGGGAACTCCCTTCCCCGCTCCAACCACGGCGGATCGTTGCCTCTCTTCGGCTGGGGCCCGTTTCCCGGGCTTTCAGAAGTCCTGCGCGCGGCACCTCGGGTCTTGACAAAGGGGGAAAAATCTTTTTTATCTTACCTGCCGGGTTCACCGGGTTTGCTATGATGGGCATGCACGAAAAATAAATCACACAGCGTGGTATCTTAAGGGGGACATTACAAGGAGGAATGCAATGATCCATGTAGAGAAACTGACCAAGTTTTACGGAAGCTTCTGTGCCGTGGATCAGATCGACCTCGATATTCCCAAAGGGGAGATCACGGGGCTCCTGGGCCCCAACGGCGCAGGCAAGACCACCAGTTTGAGGATGCTCACCGGCTACCTTGTGCCCACATCGGGCGCCATCCGGATCAAAGGCCTTTCCCTGGACGAGGATGTCCTGGCAGTGAAAAGACTCGTCGGCTACCTGCCCGAGTCCGCGCCCTTGTACCATAACATCCTGGTCTACGACTACCTCGACTACATCGCACAGGTCCGGGGTCTGGACCGCAGGCACAAAATCGGGCGCATTCACGAGCTGGTCGATCTCTGCGGGCTCTCCGGCATCATGCACAAGAATATCGGCGAGCTTTCCAAGGGACTGAGACAGCGGGTCGGCCTGGCGCACGCCATGATGGGCGACCCGGAGATTCTCGTGCTCGACGAGCCCACCTCTGGCCTCGACCCGAACCAGATCGTCGAGATCAGGGACATCATCCGTGCCTTTGGTAAAGAAAAGACCATCATCCTCTCCACCCATATCCTGAGCGAGGCTGAAGCCGCCTGCGACCGCATCGTGATCATCGACAAGGGCAGGATCGTGGCCGACGGCAGCACCGAGTCGCTCAAGCAGGGCACGGGCGAGGAACGCACCATTCATCTCACCCTGCTCAATGCCGATTTCGATGCGGCCAACCAGACCCTTGGGGCCTTGGACGGCGTGTCGCGCGTCGAGCGGATGGACACTCCGGATTCCGGGGAACTCAGGCTCAAACTGTTCGCAGGCGGACCCGACCGGCTCAGAGAGCGCATCTATGCCTGCGTCAAGCAGACCGACTGGATCATGGTGGAGTTCACCCAGGAGGCCAAGTCGCTCGAAAAGATCTTCCGCGATCTCACCAGGGAGGCATAGGATGACCAGGACACTCCAGATCTTTAAAAAAGAACTCAAAGACTATTTCGTATCACCCATCGCATATATCGTGATCTGCATCTTCCTGCTCATTACGGGGTGGTTCTTCTTCTCCACCTTCTTCATCTTCAACCAGGCAAACCTGCGCACTTTTTTCACCCTGCTGCCGCTCACCTTCTCGTTCGTTATCCCGGCCGTCACCATGCGGCTCTTTGCCGAAGAGCTCCATTCCGGAAGCTACGAGATGCTGCTCACCCTGCCGGTGAAGTTGAGCGACATCGTCTTGGGCAAGTTCCTGGCAGGTGCGGCCTTTGCGGCCATCATGCTCGGGCCCACCCTCGTCTATGGTTTAAGCATCTCCTTTATCGGGGACCTCGACTGGGGGCCGGTTGCGGGCGGGTACATCGGCGCGGTCCTGCTGGGCGCAGCATACAGCGCAATCGGCGTGTTCGCCTCCTCGCTCACGAAGAACCAGATCGTGGCCTTTATCACGGGCATGGTCATCTGCTTTGCACTCACGCTCTTCGACAAGGTGGTGTTCTTTTTCCCGCCCCAGGTAGTCGACGTATTCACCCACATCGCGGCGGGCTATCACTTCGAGAATATCTCCAAGGGTATTCTCGACACGCGCGACGTGCTCTACTTTGCCAGCGTGATCTTCGCCTTCCTCTACGGGGCCCACCTGGTCATGCAGGAAAAGCGATAAGGAGGCTGCCATGGCTGTTCAGAATAAATCGAGATATATCAAGTTCGGCATCTATATCATACTTCTGGTGCTGCTCAACGTGGCCGGTCTCACCTTGTACATGCGGGCCGATTTCACTAAAAACCGGATCTACTCCCTCTCGAAGGTCAGCAGGGACGTGGTCTCTACGCTCAAGGAACCGCTTACGATCAGCGTGTTTTTCACCAAAAACCTGCCTGCGCCCTACAACACGGTCGAACGCTATCTGAGAGATCTGCTCGAGGAATACGGCTTGAGCGGAAACAGGTACTTCAACTACCGTTTCTACGACGTGACCCCGCTCGAGGAAGGAGGCTCAGCCCGGAGCGCCGAAAATCAGCGACTGGCCTCGGACTACGGCATCCAGCCGGTCCAGATCCAGGCCATCGAGCAGGACGAAGTCAAGATCAAGAAGGCCTATATGGGCCTGGCCATCGTTCACGGCGACATGGTGGAAAAGGTGCCCACCATCACCTCGGCCGACGGCCTCGAATACCAGCTCACCACAGCCATGATGAAGGCCAACAACAAGATCAGCGCCCTGCTCAAACTGGAAAAGCCAGTGGAGGTCAAGCTCTACATCTCTCCCTCGATCAGGGAGGTGGCCCCGTACATGGGGCTTAAGGACCTGCCTGGGCTCGACAACGGGGTCAACGAGATCGTGACCGAGCTCAACCGCACGATGTACGGCAAGCTCTCGTTTTCGACCGTGGAGCCTTCCGGCCGGGAGGAGATCGCGGCCCTGGCCGATGAGCACGGGCTCATGCACCTCAAGTGGCCCGACATTCCCCAGTCAGGCGTCACGGCCGGCAGCGGCGTAATCGGCATGACCGTGGAGTATGGCGGTCAGTCCATGTTATTGCCGGTGCTCCAGGTGTTCCGCGTGCCCCTGTTCGGCACGCAATACACGCTCGCCACGCCTGAGGAGATCGACGAGATGATCACCGGGAGCGTGGAGTCGCTCATCGGGATCAACCAGAGCATCGGCTACCTCACCAGCCACGGCGCTCTGCCCCTCTACGGCATGCCGGGCAGCCAGACCGAACCGGCCACCAGCTTTGTACAGCTCCTGTCCAGGAGCTATTCGCTCAAGCAGGTGGACTTACGGGATGGAGGCATTCCCGAAGGGCTTAAAACCTTTGTCATGGCCGGGCCCACCGAGGATTTCAGCGACTACGAGCTCTACCGGATCGATCAGGCCCTCATGCGGGGCGCCAACCTGGCCCTGTTTCTGGATTCGTTTCAGGAAATCATGCCGCAGCAGGGCAATCTCTACGGCCAGATGCCCCAGTACGTGCCCAACGATACCGGCCTGGAAAAGCTGCTCGATCACTACGGCATGCGGATAAACAGGTCGATCGTCATGGACGAGAACTGCTTCACCCAGCGCTCCCCCCGGCAATATGGCGGCGGCGAGCAGAAGATCTACTATGCCCCCATCATCCAGAATCGCAATATCAACCGTGATATCGCCTGCATGGCAAACATCAAGAGCATGGTGGGCCTCGCCATGTCTCCCCTGGAAATAGACGAGAAGCGCCTGGCGGAAAACAAGATCACGGCAAAGCGCCTGTTCTCCTCTTCAGACAGATCGTGGGAGATGCGGAACAACGTCAACCTGAACCCCATGTTCATAAGCCCTCCCGCCGGGCAGGACGAGTTCAGAAGCTATCCGCTGGCCTATATGCTGGAAGGGAATTTCCCCAGCTATTTTGCGGACAAACCTGTTCCCGAGAGGCCCGCGGCGCCTGGCGAGACCGCCGATGCCCAAGATGGAGAAAAGCCTGCGCCCGATACTGATCTTTCCGGTTTCGAGGGTACAACCACCCTTGCCTCTTCGGCGCGGCCGGGCAGGATATTCGTGGTGGCATCCTCTCACCTGCTCCGGAACAATGTGCTGGATGCAGAGGGCCAGACTCCCAATTCGACCTTCGTGATGAACGTGCTCGACGTGCTGAACGACCGCGAGGACGTGGCCCTGATGAGGAGCAAGACCTTAAGCCTCAATCCCCTGAACGACCCGCAGGCCCAGACCAAGATATTCATCAAGTCGCTCAACATCGTGGGCCTGCCCGTCCTGGTCGCGGGATTCGGGCTCCTTGTGCTCCTGCGCAGGCATGTACGGAAGAGCCGCATCGAGCTCATGTTCAGCAAGAGAGGTGAATCATGAAGGGAAAGAAAGAATATATCGTCCTTTTTATCCTGATCGCTGCCCTGGCCGGTTATCTCTATCTCCAGCGCACCGACCGGGTTCACTACGATCTCCCACAGATCGACTCCGTCGATGCCGGCGCCATCACCGGGCTTGAGATCGCATCCAGGGAAAAGAGCGTCTCTTTGACCAAGAAAGACGGCTCCTGGTACATCGAGCCCAACAGCTACTCCGCGGACACCGTCAAGGTTGGCAGGATGCTCGAGGCAATCAGCGGTCTCTCACTGACCGACCTGGTATCCGAGTCTGGCAGCCTCGAGCGCTATAGCCTCGGAGAGGCGGACAGAATCACGGTCAGGGCCTATGCGGGCACCGAACCCATCCGGAGCTTCGATCTCGGCAAGGACGCTCCCACGCACCAGCACACTTTTGTCTCCCTGCTCGGCGACAACCGGGTGTTCCATGCCAAAGGCAGCTTCCGCCGCGATTTCGAGCTCACGGCCGCCGACTTGAGGGACAGGCAGGTCCTCTCCTTCTCCAAAGACGAGATCACCGGCATTCGGATCGGCTCTCAGGGCAGAGAAACGGTCCTGACCCGCACTGAGTCCGAACCTTCCAGCATGGAAGACCAAAGCGATGATAAAGGCGGCGCCTCCCCCAAGCGGGTCGTCTGGATGGACGCCTC
Organism: Deltaproteobacteria bacterium; assembly: GCA_023230665.1. GTDB lineage: Bacteria > Desulfobacterota > Desulfomonilia > UBA1062 > UBA1062 > Phosphitivorax. The sequence goes on along the minus strand of JALNWY010000027.1, from coordinate 2,894 downwards.
GGGCGTCGAGGCGGACAAGCCCGAGGTGGACGCCCTTCTCTCGGGCCTGAGCAACCTCGATTGCCAAGAGTATATCCAAGACCTTGCCAAAGAGCAGGCAGGGAACCCGGAGCTCACGATCACGCTGACAGGCGCCCGGGACTACACGCTCTCTTTTCATCCTGCGCGTGACGGGAAGACCCCGGCCACTTCTTCCGCCAACGACTACGTGTTCGTGCTGCCCGACTACCGGCAGGAGAACATCGCCAAGTCAGCTGAAAAGCTCACGGCTGGAGGAATAACGGATTTACGGTGTCCGTAATCAATGGCATGGGCAATCCATGGCCTGCCCTGAAAAAAAGGCCCATGCCATTGATCCGATCGCTGGAATTCATATAATAAAGTTCGGTACGGTTGATATATGAGGCCTGTTCACGGTTTGGCATACTTCGCATACAAGGAGGCACTATGCCGGAGTTCGAGCGCACCCAGCCGCGCGCCCTGACCCAGAATATCGGGGAGGCAGAGATTTCCTACCTGCTGTATGAAGGCCGGGGCCCCACCCTCATTCTCATGCATGCCACCGGTTTTCTGCCCTGGCTGTGGCACCCCATCGCGCGGGAGCTCGCCCCTGTCTACCGGGTCATTGCCCCATACTTCTGCGACCACCGGTCTGCGGAGCCCGAAGACGGCGGGCTCCGCTGGATGCGTCTCGCCGAGGACATAGCCATTTTCTGCTCGCGGCTGGGCATGAAAAAGCCCGGCCTTGTGGGGCATTCCATGGGAGCTACGGTCCTCACCCTGGCTCACACCGAGTTCGGCCTTGAGGCAAGAGGGCTGATCCTCATCGAGCCCATCTTCCTTCCCCAGGAGCTGTACCAGATTCGTCTCAAGGTGGATGAACATCCCCTTGCCTCCCGATCCATCAGACGCAAATCCCGATGGAACAGCAGGGAAGAGGCATATGCCTACCTGAAGTCCAAGACCCTTTTTCACGGCTGGGACCGCGAGATGCTCGACCTCTATATCCGGCACGGCATCAGGGAGCACCACGCCGGCGGTCTCGCACTTGCCTGCTCGCCCAGGCATGAGGCATCGCTCTTCATGGGGGGCATGCATTATGACCCCTGGCCCCTGCTGCCAAAGGTGAGCTGTCCTGCCATGGTCCTGGAAGGAGAGCTGAGCGAGAACAAGGCATTCATCGATCTCAGGAAGGCGGCCTTCTCCATGAAGCACGCCGAGTACCGGCTCATCGAGGGAGCCGGGCACCTCATTCCCATGGAAAAGCCCGGAGAGGTCACCGGGATCATCCGCGGGTTCTTCGAGGACAGATAGCTCTCACCTCTTAAAGTCGGACGCCCTCTTTCCTTGTCCGCTATGGGGAATTTCTTCCCTGTTGCCGCACGTGCGCATGCGAAATTCTTGAGCAGTCACAAAAGCCATGTATTGACTGCAGGATTATGATCATGGGTGCTTGGAAGAGAACTTAAGGAGAGCGCAAGGCATTGGCCGCATCCGCAATTGCGCGCACCGCGAAGCGCACATCTTCCCTGGTGGTGGTGCGCCCGGTGCTCAGGCGGAGGGTCCCTTTGGCCCATTCTTCGGGCACCTGCATGGCTGCAAGCACGCGGGATATCGTCACCTCCCCGGAGTGGCAGGCTGCGCCTGCCGATGCCGCCACATACAGCCCGATCTCTTCCAGGAGCCGTCCAGCCTCGACCCCTCTGAACGAGAGGCTGAGCGTATTGGGCAGCCGCTTTTCTGGATGGCCGTTGAGCCGCACCTCGCGCACGGTCTGTTCGATGCCTGCGTGGAGCAGGTCCCGCATTGTCTGCATGTGCCGGGCGTCCTGTTCACGGTTCCGCGCAGCCAGCTCACAGGCCATGCCCAGACCCACGATGCCGATGACATTTTCCGTTCCGGGCCTTAATCCCCGCTCCTGCCCGGCGCCGTGCACAAGGGGCTCCAGGCCGACGCCCTCGCGCAGGTAGAGCGCGCCCACGCCCTTGGGTGCGTAGAGCTTGTGCCCGGCAATGCTCAGGAGATCTACGCCGAGCGCCTTGACGTCCACGGCTATCTTGCCCGGGGTCTGGGCCGCGTCGGTGTGCAGGACGATCCCACGGCTGCGGGCGATCTCCGCGATCTCCTCCACGGGCTGGACGGTCCCCACCTCGTTGTTCGCGTGCATGACCGAGATCAGGATGGTCCGGTCGCTCACAGCCTGCTCGACATCCTGCACATCGACCAGACCGTGCTCGTCCACGGGCAGAAAGCTCACTTCGAACCCGTTTTGTCCGAGATATGCGCAGACCTCCAGAACCGCAGGGTGCTCGATCCGGGTGGTCACGATATGGTTGCCCCGGTGCTTGAGCGCTGAGGAGATCCCCTTGATGGCAAGATTGTTCGACTCGGTGGCGCATCCGGTGAAAACGATCCCGGATGGGCTGCAGTTCAGAAGCTCTGCCACCTGCCGGCGCGCCTTGTCCACGGCGCGCCTGGGCGCAATTCCGTAGAAGTGCGTGCTCGACGGGTTGCCGAATTCAGGAGATATGAACTCCTGCATGGCCTCGACCACTGCGGGATCGAGCGGGGTGGTGGCGTTGAAATCGAGATAGACCGGATATTGAGCACGGTTTTTCATGGGTCCTTCCCGGATTCCTTCTCCTCATTATCGGATTTCCAACCATGGGTACTCTGGTTGCGCAGGCAACCGGATGCATATGTACTATACCTGCCCGTTCTCCACAACCATTTTTGCAGGGTTGGGGTCAGGGCCGAGGCCTGATCCCATAATGAACTTTTGCCAGGAGAATCGATCATGAATCGAAATACCCTCCTTCCTCTATCCGGCTTTTTTTGTTATTCTTTCTAGAGGGAGAGCAGGCATGATCAATCTCGTAAAACGCACCCTGGGC
>JALNWY010000026.1 GCA_023230665.1 Deltaproteobacteria bacterium | reverse complement strand
GTCATCTCCAGGACAGCGGTTATGAGGTAGAAGAGCCCCCAGATAGCCAGACCCAGGGTGACCCCTGCCACCGCGGTCAGTGCAATGCTGAACTCCACAGCGAGCCATGCCGCGAAAAACAGGGATATGGCCGATGTGATGACAGCCCAGATGCCAAACGTCATACTGACGGTGCGCATCTTCTCTTCGACAGGCTCTGACTCGCCCTTTTCCTGCTCTTTTCGCTTCCCGCCTCCTGCCCTGACCCTCTCCCGCACCGATTCCAGAGGGATGTGGACAGCGCTCAGGCCGATTGCTGCCGAAAGGTTTGTCAGGATGAGCTGAAAGCCGAACGCCAGGATGATCCCCACTACCAGCGCGGTGATAAAGCTCGCTCCAGGAATCAGAAGATCTGCCGGAAACGTCTCTACCTGAGCAAAAAGCGCTACCGGGACAAAGATCATGAGGTGGATGAGAATGATTTTTCTCATGGCTTTTCTCCTTTCCATTCTTCCGGGCACGCTTGCCCGGAGTTTTCTTTGTGAATCCGGCCGGCTGTCAGGCTTTCAAGGCAGACGGACGATATTCGGACGGTGATCGGTAACCTGCACCAGGAGCCCGGGGAGCCGCATATCGGTTTACCAGTGCCTGTCCCTTTCACAGGACCCCATCTGGCAACCGGCTCCATGGTTTTTTGGTGGAATGGAGTTTCTTGGATTTTCCTTTTAGATTTTCGGTACTCTTCCTCCGCATACCCGGCCTGCTCCCCGCTTCGTCATGCCGGCGCAGCATCTCAGGCCGCTTTTCCTTTGTTTCGGGCCGGGAGCGTCTCTCTCCTTACCCGGTCGCGCATGTTTTGCACGCGGGGAATGCGCTGCATACACATATAATGGTGATCACAGCGGCGCTTATCCACATAATCGTACGAGCTGAAAGGATCGAGCCGCCGAGCCTCCCGGCATGCCCCCTTGTAGAGGTCAACATAATCCGGGCCGATGGGAAAACGCTCGTCATGGAATCCAGGGTTCGGCCTCGCCCCCGTCAGGGGGGAGATCCATGATCTCGGGCAGGGACAGGGCAGTGAAATAGGTGATGTATTTGTGGGCGAACCAGGGCCCCATGCAGCAGGCATCCGCGGGCCGCGTGGTGCGGGTAGCCCCCCACTGGGTAATGGTCTTCCCTATATCAGCAGGGCAAGGGGAGGGCCGTGAGCACGACCCTCCCCGGTTCTGCGCTTAAAATCGGGCACGCTCTTTTTCAATTTTGAACTCGGTCTTCTTTTGCCAGGTCCCGAGCGCGATCCCCAGCTCCTCGTGTTCCTTGGAGTATTCCTCGATGGGCACGCCCTGAAGCACGGCGTCGATGGCCTGGCGGAACGCCTTCACCCCCGCGGTTGGGCCCTTGGGGTGGGCATGAATGCCGCCGCCCGAGCCGATCATGATCTCCTTTCCCAGCGAGCCTATGATGTCGGGCACGTTAGCCGGCGTGATGCCGCCCGAGGGCATGGGCAGCACCGGTTTCAGACCGCCGAAGGGGAACGTGAGGTTGCGGCAGGCCGCCATGAAGCGGTCGTGCATGTAGATGCCCTTGCCGCCGAGCGAGAAGGGAAGCACGATGCTGTCCGCGCCGCAGAGCCTGGGGATCTTGCCGAAGATGATGGACGAGGAGATGCCCTGATACGGCGACATGAAATATGCGCCGCCCACATCCATATGGGCCAGGATGGGCACACCTATGGCCGGGTCTTCGGCCAGGGCCCGCATGGCCTCGGGCCCTACGGCCAGGTAGTTGACCATCATGGCGTTGGCCCCGGCGTCGATGCAGCGTTTGGCCAGGTCGAACATCCTCGGCAGCCGGTCCGTGACATTGACGGTATAGAGCGTGTGCTCGCCCGTCTCTTCAAAGACCTGCCGCTCGATCTCCATGTAGGCCTTCACGCGATCCACCGCGCCGTTGTAGCACATGTCTGCGATGAGCTCGTCGTCCTTGATCACGTCGCAGCCGCCCATGGCCACCTTGCGGAAGAGTCTTGCCCCTACCTCCAGAGGGTAGCCGCTGCAGGGCTTGATCATATTGTTCATGATGGGGCGGTCCTTCTCGATGCCTAAGGCCTCGTACCACCCGTGGATCCCGAAGCGGGGGCCCTGGTACTGATCCAGGGTGGTTTTCGGCATCCTCAGGTCCAGGAGCTTGAAGTTGGGCACGAGCGAGATGTTGCCGATCGTGGCAGTGAGCAGCATGGGGAGCTGGTCCTCCACGTTGGCCGCCGGGAAAGCGATCTGGATGATGTACTGCCGCTCCTTGACGTCCTCGGGCAGCCCGTACTCGTGCGCAGGCGCCTCGTAGACGCCGATGACCTTGGCTACGTGCTTTGCCCTCACCTCAGGTGTCTCGCCCGGCACCGGCACCCAGGTGCCCGTGGTCTGCTCGATAGCCAGGATCTGGCCCATGAGCGACATGTCCATGGCCTTGTCGGCCTTGGCCCAGTAGGTGGCGATCACGTGGTTTTCCATATCGATGCCCTCGGGTATGGCAATGGGTTTATCAGCGAATGCATCTGCCATTTTTTATCCTCCTTTGTCTCTTATGGATAGCTGGTTTCGATTCCTTTGTTTATCCCCGGGAAATGAGGGAAAGCAGGTGTTCCCACACCTCAAGGGTCTTGTTCAGGGCCTTGTCGTCGTGTTGCATGCACGAGTACATCCGGGTTCCGGCCAGGGTGCACAGCCCATGCGCAAGGGTGACGGTCTGGTAGTCGTCCGCTGTCTGCTTGCGAGCCATGATCTGCGTGAATGCGTCCGGGCTCAAGAGGTCCACGGCAAAGAACGCGGTGGTTACATAGTGCATGATGGGCCCGAAGTTATAGACAAAAAAGCCCAAATCCCTCCGGGTGGAGAACAGATCGTTCATGGCCGCGGTGAGCCGGCCGGCATAGGCAGTGGCCCTGCCCACCGCGTCGTGCTCCTCCATGAGCTTCAGTGCGTGGTAGCATGCCGCCGTGGTGATGGGATTGGCGGCGAGTGTCCCTCCGATGTAGATCTTCTCCCCCATGCCTCCCTGGCAGACGCTCATCACGTCTCTCCTGCCGCCCACCGCGCCTGCCGAGGGGTAGCCGTGGGCAATGATCTTGCCCAGGACCGTGATGTCCGGCGTAATGCCAAAATACTTCTGGGCCCCGCCCATGTCCAGCCGGAAGCCCGTCACCACCTCGTCGAACACCAACAGCGACTGGTGATGGTCGCACAGTTCCCTGATCCGTCCGTTCCAGTCCGGATGGACCGGGTGGGTTCCGGACTCTCCACCGATGGGCTCCACCATGACCGCGGCCACGCCGCCTGTGTCCTTGCTGTCTTCGAACGCCTTCTCCAGGGCCGCGAAGTCGTTGGGCCGCACGTCGATCAGGTGGGCATAGCTCTCGGTGGTGATGCCCCGGGAGTTGAGCGGCCCGGTGCCGGGCAGGTGCAGGGAAAAGACCATCTGATCCGACCACCCGTGGTAGCTTCCGCCCACCTTGATGACTTTCTGCTTGCCCGTGAAGGCCCGGGCGATGCGGATGGCCGCCATATCCGCCTCGGTGCCTGACTGGAGGAAACGCACCATCTCCACTCCGGGCATGTGCCGGATGATTTCCTCTGCCGCCAGGAGCTCGTACTCGGAAGTCAGCCCCGTGGCAGGGCCTTTCTCCCGGATGATCTCCACGATCTTCTCGTCCAGGGGGTCAAAGGCATGGCCCAGGATAATGGGTGCGCCCGACATGAGATAGTCTACATAGGCATTGCCGTCCACATCCCACATGCGGTAGCCCTTGGCCCGGTCCATGGCCAGCGGAAAGGGCTTGTCCTGGCTCAGGTTGTGCTCCACGCCTCCGGGGATGAGATGCCTGGCCTTCTCGAAGACCTCAAACGAGCGGCGGTTCCTCCTCTGATAGAGGTCCTGCTCCTTTCTCAGCCGGTCCTCGGGGATGGGCTTCACCGGCCGCGAAAGGATCTCCTGGTTCCGAGTCATGATTTCCTGGTATTCCATTGATCGCTGACCTCCTGTTTGGTTGCGGTGGTGGGCTCCGGTACTGAGCACACCGGAGGCGCCTTTCTGTTCATGCGCGCGCAGATCTTTTTGTGGGCCTGATAAAGCTGCAGAAATTCTGCGAAGAGCTCATCGTAGATCCTGCGGTTTCCCGGGTCGGGGAGGTATTCTCTTTTGATACGGATATGCCGGGGAATGTCCTCGGCCGTGATGCGGCCCAGCGCGATGGATGCGAGGAAGGCTGTGCCCCGGGCGTTGGCGTGGACAGGGTCGGCCACCTGGCGGATGGGCCTGTCCAGAACATCGGCAAGGATCTGGGACCAGATGTCCGAGTTGGCCCCGCCGCCGATGAAGTTCAGGTATTCAAAGCGCCTGCCCATGAATTTCTCCACAGGCTTCAACAGCCACTTCTGATTGAAGGCCACACCTTCGAACACGGCCCGGGCGATATCCTCGCGGGTGTTCTGGAGCGACAGGTTGAACAGGGACGAACGGATATGGCAGTCCTCCACCGGTGTGCGTTCGCCGTAGAGCCAGGGGGTGAAGATCACGCCGTTTGCGCCTGCGGGCACCTGCGACACGATCCGGTCCAGGAACTTGAAGATGTCCGGGGCGTTTTCTTCCTGCATGAGCTCGTCCTTGTGGTAGAGCACATTGTCCTTGAGCCAGGTGAGACATTTGCCCGCGCACTCCTGCTCGTCAAGGATCAGGTAGCGTCCGGGTAGCGGGCTCGGGAAGGAGCCGAAACTGTGGAAGAGATCGGTTTTCTTGAAGGGCACGTGAGCCGAGATCCAGGACGAGGTGCCGATGTAGAGGTGCCCTTCATAGTCCCGTATCGCCCCTGACCCCACGCACGCGGAATGCACGTCAGGCGTGCCGCCTATCACGGGCGTGCCGGACCGGAGCCCCAGGTCCCCGGCCACGTCGTCTTTTACCGAGCCCAGCACATCCACGGCCCGGATCAGATCCGGGAGCTTGTCGCGCTCGAGCCCTGCCATCTTCAGCAGTTTGTCGTGGTAGACCACCCGTGAGGGGTCCCGGTTGTCCGTGACCCAGTGGAGCAGGATGGAATCGCAGGTGGCCGCGAACCGGCCCGTGAGACGCAGGTTGATGTAGTCCTTGGGTTCCAGGAATTTGTATGTCCGATCAAAGACATCCGGGCAGTTTTTCTTGATCCAGAGGATATGGGCCAGGGGGTCCTTGCCCGAGAGCGCAGGGGCCCCGCCGGTGAGCCTGAGCCAGGTCAGGGCCTTCCACAGCGGGTAGCCCCCAAACCGCGGGATCCCTTTCAGCATGTCCTGGAGCGCGTCGCAGCCCCGGCAGTCCATCCAGATGATGGCGTTCATGAGGTTTTTGCCGTCTCTGTCTACCGGGACCGTGCCGGACCACTGGGTGGTCGCGCTCACGGCGAGGATATCATCAGGAGATGCCGGGCCTTTGGCCAGAGTCCTGCAGGTCGCGGACACGATAGCCTGCCACCAGAGCTCGGGGTCCTGTTCGGCGCCCCCGCCCGGGAGCAGGATCACGGGTATGGCCTGAAACTCGGTGCACGCCACCTCGCCGTACACCGAGATGAGGGCGGTCTTGGGCCCGGATGTCCCCAGATCAATGGCCAGAATATACTTGTCTTTCTCCATCACCTGCTACTCCGGATATCCCTGCCCGGCATGCCAGGCTCATGTTTCGTCCACCATTCCCTGCAAGGGCCGGTCGAGCCCGCCGATCGCTTTCTAAGAAGTCACGGCAGGCCCAGGTCCGGCGTCCCGCCCGCACTCCTGCGCGATGTCCGCGCCGAGAAAACCGGCGCCAGCTGGTGAGCAGGCACTTCATGGGCCGCCCTCATAACCTACCAATAACCCGAAACACCGGGGAATGAATAGTGCCAATCAGGTCAAAAACATGAGAAATCGGGCCAAATGAGGGTTTCACCCGCTATCGGTCCGGGGCCTTTTCCCCTGTATTTCGGTGATGTAATGCGCCTGTGCCGGAGGTGAAACTGCATTTTTGGTCTGTTTGACTTACAGGGTAAATCATCGGTGGATCTTTGCCGTGGAGGAGCTGCTCACCACCTTCCAGACCGCTGCCTCCTTTCTTACGAATCACGAGTTCCGCTATGCCCGGATCGATCTGTCGTATCCCGACCCCGGGTATGGAGAGCGGTATCGCGAGCTGTTTGCATGTCCGGTCTTTTTCGGATCGGGTGGGGACATATTCGGGGTGGCGATTACCGATACGGACCGTCCCACTTTCACGGGCCATCCCCGGATGGCGCTTGTCTGCCGGGAGCTCCAGGCCAGGCTCAGGTGGGGCGATGAGCTGACAGGAGCCGTCTTGGGAGATCGTCATCGCCTCCATGGGCCGGATCCCCCACCTGCCCGAGGTCGCCCGAAGGCTTGCCATGAGCCCCCGGACCATGCGGCGGAGGCTTCAGGAGCGCGGCACCACCTATCAGCACATCCTCGACGAGGTACGGATCGAGCTGGCAAAGGAGTACCTGGGCTCCACGGCCTTGAGCGTGGACCAGATCGCGGGGCCCATCGGGTTCACCGAGGCAGCTACCTTCCGCAAGGCGTTCAAGAAGTGGACCGGGAAGAACATCAGGGAGTTCCGGATGAACCGGGCTACCGGGAGTTGCGGCCTCTGAGCCATTTGGAGACGATCCGGAAGTGCTTTGCTCCGGGCGCACCTTTCAGGAACCTGCCCGACTTCATGACCATCCTGACCTTGCTCACGGCCCCCAGATCCTCCAGGGGATTTCCCTCTACAGCGATCATGTCCGCGATCCTGCCCGGCCTGATGGTTCCGATCCTATCGTCCATGCCCAGGATCGAGGCATTGCCCGATGTGGCGAGCATGAGCACCTGCGCAGGCGTGAGGCCCGCGAGTCGGAGCCGTTTAAGCTCTTCGGCATAGAAGACCCCGAATAGGGCCGAGGGAAGGCCCCCCGAATCGGTGCCTATGCCTATGCGGCCTCCCGCGTGGAGGACCCGGCCCACGTTGGCCAGGGCATGGGGGAACCCGCGGGCGATGAGAGCAAGATCGAAACAGGGTTTTTTCCGGTATGCGCTCTTGGGGGGCGGATAAGGGTCGGTGCGGTAGGTGCGGATGTAGCGTCTCACCTGGCGTAAGGGTTCGGGCTCCAGGATGGAAGGCCCCCGCTCGTCCAGGACAGACTCCACGGTTTGCCACAATTCGTCGCTCCCGGCGTCCAGACAGGCCAGCGTGGGGTTGATGGCCATGCCCCGGGCCGCAAATTCGACAGCTGCATGGTCGGCGATCTCATCGAGCGGGTTGTGTTCAAAGGTGTCGACCCCCATGGACATGGCGTATTCCAGGTCTTCGAGCCTGCTGATGTGACAGCACACCTTTCTGCCAGAGCCCCGGGCCGTGTCCATGACCGCCCGGAAGGTGCCCGGATCGAGCACGGGAAGATCGCCCCCTCCCAGCAGCCATGAGCGGTGCTGGCAGTAGACCTTGATCCACTGCGCGCCCTGCCGGATCATCTCGCCTGTCTGCCGGGCCGCCTCCTCAGGGCTGCCGACCCGTTCGGCATACTGCCCGCCGAGAAAGGCCTTTATGAAACGCGGGAATAAAGGAACCCAGTCAGGACATCCGCCGGGTGCGGTGATGCACGAGTTGCACCGGATGATCCGGGGGCCGGGGATATCGTTGCTGTCGATTGCCGAGATCAGGCTGGAAAGCCTCCCGGGAAAGCCGCCGGTATCCCGCACCGTGGTGATGCCCGCCTCGATGCATGCCCGGGCGTTGCGCTCGATCTGACGCCCCACGGCAAAGAAGGCACGGGGAGTCATCTCGTGCATGAAGGGCATGGTGATGTGCACATGGGTGTCGATGAGGCCGGGCATGAGCGTGAGTCCGCCGAGGTCTACCGGGGTGAAGGCTCCGGACTCTTGCGCAGCAAGGCCTTTTTCCACTGCCTCGATCCTCTCGCCTTCCACCAGCACCGACCTGTCGTGAAGGAGTCTTCCCCGTTCGCTGTCGAAAAGCCGGAGGTTGAAGAGGACAAGCCGGTTGTCGAATTTCATCCATTCTCCTGTGCGCTGGAAAAGATCCGGTCAGGAAAGAGCGAAGGCACAAGGCGCGAGGTCATTGTTTTTTGTGTCCTCATATCGGAAGGGTGGTCATTTCGGTTAGACGTTTTCTCAGGTCGTCCCGTATATTCCCGTCAACCGGCTCGATAATGATCTCCGGCGCCCCGCCCGATATGCGACAGGCATGCATGAGGACCCGGTCGTCCCAGAGCGTGCGGATGTCGTTCTTGGTGAGTGTCTCGGAAAACAGGGCCTGGCCCATGCCGCCCAGCATGCTGACTACATAGCGGTTGCCCATTCTTGCGACCATCCGGCTCATATCCATGAACCCGTCCTTTTCAGAAGAAGGCATCACCTGCCTGTTTTCCAGCAGCCACGCCAGCGACACCATATCATGGGCCATAAGCGATGACGACGCGATGATCAACCCGGTTTCCGGCGCGAAGACATACCCGTTGTCCGGCCCGAAAGTGGCGAGGATTCTGTCGGCGGCGGTCACGACCAGCCGCTGCTTTTGGCGCAGGGTTTCCACTGTATTGCCTTCCGCGGTTTTTTCCTGGAGGGTGGATGCCTCCCGGTGATACTCCAGGCGTGTGTCAGTACGCCAGTAGCCGACCACGGCCTTCAGGCCGAGGGTGCTGCCTGCCAGCACGTGACGGGCGCATCTGGGCATGAGCACGATGTGATCCATTTGTTTGAGGATGTCGGGCATCATGATGCCGGTCTTCCAGTGTGATGCCGCCGTCGGTGCCTCCTCATGGAAGGCGTCCCACCCCGCCTCTTCGAAGAAGTGAAGTTCTCCGCCTGCGGCAAGCACCGCCCGGGCCATGCCGGAGGCCTCCATCAGGCTTCGCGAGCTGCCGGAAAGCTTTCCAGGAGAGAGCTTCACGTGCTCGATGCCTGACATGTCTCCCACCACCACTCGCCCGGCGCCCTTGTCCTTGAGAAGTTCGATCATGGCCCTCAGGGCTGCAGGGCTGGTGGTGGCCGGGTAGGGATTGCCGGAATTCAGGACCGGTTTGACAAACACGCTGTCCCCTCTGGACAGCCAGGAAAAATCCGAGGCCGCCTCCGCTGCTGTGCGAACGGCGCGGCGGACGGTTTCCTCATCAGATCCCCTGTTCACTCCCGACAGGAATACGGTCTCATTCCTGCTCCGGGCAGGCGCGCTGTGAACGGGCGACGAGGCCCCGGACCCGCGATTTCCCCCGGCGCACGAAGATACAGCCGCGACAGCCGAACCTGCCGCCAGTTTCAGGAAGTCCCTCCGTTTCATTGATTTCCTCCCTCCCCATTGCGTCTGCCTCGCAACGGCTCCTCTCTTTTGCATGCGGGGCCCTTATCCGCACTCCGGTCCCAGACCATGTTTTCTTCTCGGATGTCCATATCCAGGATGACCGGTTCTTGCCGTCAGGCCGGGTGAGATCGTTTTGTCGCCAGCGTGATGATTATACCCCAGTCAGGTCTTTTCTCAAAACATGAATTTTCCGGCACACTCTCCATGCACCGGAAAACCCCCTGTCAGGATCCGGGACAAGAGCGCGCATGGAGATATTTTTCCCTTGCCGGGACAAAGAGAATAAACTGCCTTCAAGGCTTTCCCGTCTACCAGGGATACAGCGGGAGGAATGGGCTGCATCACCCGGGAGACCAGGGGGTCCGGTTTTACGGAAGAAGGATTCGGTATCTTCTTATCAGCGTTCCTGGATCTCTCCGCATGCAATGGGCAGAGTCGCCTGGGGCGGGAGACCGTGGGCCGACTTCACGGAATCGGGGAGCGCCATGTCGGGGCTCACTCCATGCAGCATGAAGACCATGTCTTCCAGGTCCAGGTCATCGACGCCGTATCTGTTTTTGACCGAGTTTTTCAGCTCGCTCATGGACACGGTCCGGCTGTACTGGATCACCCCTTCAGATGAGCTTACGGGATAGGTGTCGGTGATGATCTCCAGACCGACCGGGTTGTCGGTTATGGGAATCATGTCCATGCCGCTCACCTGCTCGGCCTCTTTGATGTCGATGATTCCGTCATTGTTGAGATCATGCTCGGGAGTGGCGCAGGCGGCGTCATCCCCGTTCATGAAACCGTGGAGGTGCTGCAGGTACATGGTGTCGGGCTTAAGATTCGACGCTGTTACAGTGATGGTGAGGGCATCGTCCTCAAGTCTGAACTCTGCCCTGCCGACAGGGGCTGTCTCGGAAACCTGTTGGTTCACCGGCTTGAGTTCCGCAGTATACACCTCTTCTTGTGCATAAACCTGTGAAAAGGGGCTCATGACCATCAGCAGGAAAGCGGCCGGCGCTCCCATGAGCAACAGCCGCAATCCACTTGTTTGGCTCATTATCAGAGACATGGTGACACCTCCTTGTGCGTTTCTTTTCAGGGTAGAGATAAGGCTTATGAATACGCTTCACCAATACCACTCTCAAGGCCTGTGTACCGTCCCGTGAACAAAGGTGGCCAGGAGAAAACCGGCATGCGCTTGTAGACTATCCCGGGGTGTGCTCCGTCATAGCGGAAAAGAAACTCTGTACAAGCCCTGTTCTTTGTGATCGGATGCGTGGTCATGGCATTGCATGCCCTTTTAGGGCCAGCGGAGCAGGCTCGGAGCTCAAGGCGGTAAGGGAAATTCCCTAAAAATGGCGGCAGGAGAACCTGGAAAGAAATGGGGCAAAAAAAGGAATATAAGGCGGGGATGAGAAAAAACCTCGGGAGAAGGACAGAGACGTACCGGTTCCGAGCGTGCCTGCTCCTGCTGCCTGCGCTTCTGCTGCTCGCCGGATGCGCGACCGCGGGGCCCGATTATATCGCTCCTGAGACCGATGCGCCCTTTGCGTGGAAGGCCGGGCAGGGCAGACACCTGAAAATCGGCCGGGCAGAGCCGGAAGAGCTGGCGCGCTGGTGGGAGGCCTTTCAGGATCCGGTGCTCACTTCCCTGATCGACCGGGCCGTGAAGGGGAACCTTGACCTGAAGGAGGCTTCGGCCCGGGTTCGCGAGGCGCGCGCCAGGCGGGCCGCTGCAGGCGCAGGGCTGCTCCCTGCGCTCGATTCCACCGCCTCCTTCCAGCGGAGCGGCGACAGCGAGTCAGCGCGCAACCTCTATTCGGCAGGGTTCGACGCCGGGTGGGAGATCGATCTCTTCGGCGGGGTCCGCAGGTCCGTGGAGGCTGCTGGCGCCGACCTTCAGGCCGTGAGAGAGGCGATGAACGATGTCCTGGTCACCCTGAGCGCCGAGGTGGCCCTGAACTACGTGGAGGTGAGGACGTTCCAGTCCCGGCTGGAAACCGCGGAGGCGAACCTTGCTCTCCAGCAGGAAACCTACGGGATCGAGCAGGCCCTCGCGCAGGCCGGGCTCAGCGACGGGCTCGCGCTCCAGAGGGCCCGGTCCAACCTGGAGAGCACCCGGGCCCTGATCCCGTCCCTGCGAGCCTCTCTGGAAGGGGCAAAGAACCGGCTCGCCGTGCTCCTGGGCGAATATCCGGGCGCGGTTCACGAAGAGCTCGCCCTGTACAGGCCCGTGCCCCCGGTGCCCCCGGAGATCTCCGTGGACGCCCCTGCTGACATCCTCAGGCGCAGGCCCGACGTGCGGCGGGCAGAGCGTGAGCTCGCGGCCCAGAGCGCACGGGTGGGCGTTGCCATGGCCGAGCTCTATCCCAGGATCACCCTGAACGGCTCCATCGGCCTGAGCGCCCTTTCTTCCGGGGATCTCCTCACGGCCGGAAGCAGGACCTTTGGCTACGGGCCCCGCATTACGCTTCCCATCTTCTCCGCAGGCTCGATCCGTGCAGGGATCGAGGCCCGGTCCGCATTGCAGGAACAGGCCCTCATCCGGTATGAGTCAGCGGTCCTGACAGCCCTGGAAGAGACGGAGAACGCGCTGAATGCCTATGCTCAGGAGCAGGAGCGGAGATCCGCTCTCCAGGAATCCGCGCAAGCGGCTCAGGAAGCGGCCGAGCTCGCGGAATACCAGTATCGCTCAGGGCTGGTCGATTTCACTGTTCTGCTCGACACCCAGCGCTCACTCCTGTCCGCCCAAGACGAGCTGGTCCAAAACAGCGGCGCGCTCACGTCACATCTGGTGCGGCTCTACAAGGCGCTCGGGGGCGGGTGGCCGGCACACGAGGCTGAACAGTACGAGAGGGGAGAATCATGACCAAGGAACACGAGCACCCCCAGGCCGACATCACGAAGATCCTGGGAAACCGCGGCAAGGGTCCTGCCGGGAACACGAGGCAATGGATCGTCTGGGTTGTCCTGGCAGCGGCGACTGTTCTGGCAATTTTCGCGTGGGGGTTTTCCCGCGGAAAGGAGCAGGTCGGGTACCGGTTTCATGAGGTCCGGCGCGGAGATCTCACCATCACCGTGAGCGCGACCGGAAACCTCCAGCCCTTGAACCAGGTGGATGTGGGGAGCGAGCGTTCCGGAATCATCCGGAGCGTGGAGGCGGACTACAACGATCAGGTGAAGGTGGGCCAGGTTCTGGCGCGTCTCGACACCGCAATGCTTCAGGCCGAGGTGAGGAAGGCGTCCGCGGCCCTGGAATCGACAGAGGCCAGTGTCCTGCAGGCCCAGGCCACCCTGAGGCAGGCAGGAGCGGAGCTGGATCGGATGAGGCAGGCCCATGAGCTCACCGGTGGAAGGGTTCCGTCCGCCAGGGAGCTGGATGTGGCAGAGGCCGCGCTCGAGCGGGCCCGGGCCGACGAGGCTGCGGTGCACGCCCAGGTCTCACAGGCCCGGGCAACCCTGGAGTCGAATCAGACCGATCTCTCCAAGGCCCTGATCCTTTCTCCCATAAACGGCATCGTGCTCTCCAGGAGCGTGGAGCCGGGTCAGACCGTGGCCGCGTCCCTGCAGGCCCCGATCCTGTTCACCCTGGCCGAGGACCTCGCGCGCATGGAGCTGCACGTGGATCTGGACGAGGCGGACGTGGGCAGGGTGCAGCCAGGGCAGCAGGCCACGTTCACGGTGGACGCTTATCCGGAGCGGGTATTTTCGGCAGAGGTCGTCCAGGTGCGGTACAGCGCAAAGGCCGAGGCAGGAGTGGTCACCTACGAGACCGTGCTCAGGGTGGACAATGCAGACCTGCTCCTGCGGCCGGGCATGACTGCGACAGCAGACATCACGGTGAATGAGATCAATGACGTCCTGCTGGTGCCCAACAGCGCCCTTCGGTTCGTGCCCCGCGAGGCCGGGGAAGAGACTCAGGAAAAGAGCAGCGTGCTGAATAAGCTCATGCCGCGTCCGCCCAGGCACGCCAGGGAGGATTCCCGGAACGGGCGCGCCACCGGGACGCTCAGGGCCGAACAGACAGTCTGGGTGCTCCGGCAGGGTTCACCTGTGCCCCTCCAGGTCATCACCGGGGCCACGGACGGCATCATGACCGAGATCGTAAAAGGGGCCGTGGATTCGGGCGCGAGCGTTATCACGGGAAGCATGAGTATCAAAAAATGAATGACACAGCCCCTGAATCCATCAGCAGCCCGCTCATCTTGCTGGAGGGCATTACCAAGGTGTACGGCTCGGGCCCTGCAGCGGTTCACGCGCTCAAGGGCGTGGACCTCAAGATCGACAAGGGGGAGTTCGTGGCCGTGATGGGGCCCAGCGGATCGGGCAAGTCCACCTGCATGAACATCCTGGGCTGCCTGGACACGCCCACCGCAGGGGCATACCGGTTCAAGGGTGTGGACGTGGGCGGCCTGTCACGCGACCAGAGGGCGCTCTTGCGCAGGAACTTTCTCGGCTTCGTGTTCCAGGGTTTCAATCTCCTGAGCCGCACCTCTGCCCTGGAAAACGTCGAGCTTCCCCTGATCTATCGCGGCGTCCCGGCCGGGGAGCGACATGCAAAGGCCCGGGACGCACTGAAGGCCGTGGGGCTTGAAGGATGGGAATTCCACACCCCGGCAGAGCTCTCGGGCGGGCAGCAGCAGCGGGTGGCCATGGCCCGGGCCATGGTGATCGAGCCCGAGGTGCTCATGGCGGACGAGCCTACCGGAAACCTGGATTCCACCAAGGGCCGCGAGATCATGGACCTGCTCTGTTCCTTCAACACCGAACGGGGCGTGACCATCGTCATGGTCACCCACGACCCCGGCATGGCCGGCTATGCCGGGCGCATCATCCAGTTTCTGGACGGCCTCATCGATTCCGAAGGGCCCGGCAGGAGACACGCCTCATGATCTGGGAGACCGTCGTACTGGCACTGCGCGCCATCCGGCGCAATGTTCTGCGCTCGTTTCTCACTGTTTTGGGCATCGTGATCGGCGTGGCCGCGGTCATCACCATGGTCACCCTGGGAGACGGGGCCACCGAGCAGGTCAGGGCCGACATATCGAGCCTGGGCAGCAACATGCTCCAGGTCCGGCCCGGTCAGGGGTTCCGGGGGCCCGGCGGCGTGAGGATGTCTGCCGAGAGGTTCAAGATCTCCGACGCCCAGGCCATTCAGCGGGAGATTGCGGGTCTCAAGGCCGTGGCGCCCCTGTCGGATCAGTCCGCGCAGGCCATCTCCGGCAACCGGAACTGGTCCACCTCGGTCATGGGGAGCACGAATGATTATCTCGTTGTCCGCGACTGGCCGCTTGAAAACGGCCGTGTCTTCACCGGGGCCGAGCTGAATTCCGGCAGCGCGGTGTGCATCCTGGGCGCCACGGTTGCCAAGGAGCTCTTCGGGGACCAGGATCCCTTGGGGGCCTTTATCCGGCTGGACAGGCTCTCCTGCCAGGTGGTGGGCGTTCTTGCGTCAAAGGGCCAGTCGAGCTTCGGACAGGATCAGGACGATCTGGTCATGGTTCCCCTCAGGACGATGCAGAGGCGCATTGCGGGCAATACGGACGTCAAGGCGGTCATGGTCTCCGCCATGGACGGCGTCTCCACCGAGATGATCAGGGAGGATATCGAGGGCCTGATGCGTGAGCGGCGTCGTATCTCTGCGGGTCAGGATGACGATTTCCACGTTCGTGACATGCAGGAGATCGTGAGCACGCTCACGAGCACCACCCGGGTGCTCACGACCCTGCTGGGCGCGGTGGCTGCGGTGAGCCTGCTGGTGGGCGGAATCGGAATCATGAACATCATGCTGGTCTCGGTCACGGAGCGCACCCGCGAGATCGGCACGCGCCTGGCGATCGGGGCCCGGGAGGGCGAGGTGCTCATGCAGTTTCTCATCGAGGCGGTGGTGCTCTCGTCTCTGGGCGGGCTCTTCGGCATCGCCCTGGGGCTCGGCGCGGCGGCCTTGGGCGCGCACCTGCTCGGGATGCCCTTTGTGCTCAATCCGGGTATTGTGGTCCTGGCCTTTGTGTTCTCCGCGTCTGTCGGGGTGGTCTTTGGATTTTTCCCGGCACGCCGGGCTGCACGCATGGATCCCATCGAGGCCCTGCGGCACGAGTGAGAAGCCCCGGCTTTCGGAAATCCAGCCGATCCTCTGCTCCAGGCCCGCCTTTTCGCTGTTTTTATCCGGCATTATCAAAAAGGGGGCCTTGTTTTTTGTAATATTGGCTTTTCGTTTCCTGAGCTTATCATGAATTCCATCCGGCACTCCAATCTGAAGGGAACGTGCGGAGCTTTTCGTGAACGAGGAGGGAGGCGCATGAACGATACCTGGAACATACTGTGGCTGCTGCTCATTGCAGCCGTCCTCATCCCGGTCGTCCAGCAGAAACTGATGCGGGCCAGACGGATGCGGCTCATCAGGGCCATCGAGAAAAAGCGCAATTCCCGCGTCATCACCCTGATCCACCGGCAGGAAATCATGAAACTCTTCGGGATCCCGCTCCTGAGGTACATCGACATCAACGACGCCGAGGAGATCCTGCGGGCGATCAGGTTCACGCCTGAGGACATGCCCATCGATATGATTGTCCACACCCCGGGCGGGCTCGTGCTCTCTTCTGAACAGATCGCCATGGCCCTGAAGCGGCACAGGGCAAAGGTGACCATCTTCGTTCCCCACTATGCCATGTCCGGCGGGACCCTGCTGTGCCTTGCGGCAGACGAGGTGGCCATGGACGGTAACGCTGTTCTGGGACCGGTGGACCCCCAGGTGGGGAAGTACCCGGCCGTGTCCGTTATGGCCGCGGTGGAGAAAAAGGAACCCAAAGACATCGACGATGAGACCTACATCATGGCCGATATCTCGCACAAGGCGCTCAGGCAGATGAAGGAGTTCGTGGGGGTCATCCTCTTAGGCGAGAAAAGCCCCGAAGACGTGGAAAGGATCGTGAAGGCCCTCACAGAAGGCAGGAGGACGCACGACCACCCGATCTTTCTTGAGGATGCGAAAAGACTGGGCATCAATGTGACCGACCGCATCCCCGGCGATATCTACCGGCTCATGGAGCTGTTCCCCCAGGCCGAGCAGCAGCGGCCTTCAGTACAGTACGTGCCCGTTCCCTACAAGGATGACGGACCCGAACCAAAGGAATAGCGGCTGCCCAACTTTTTCCTGCGCCCTCCACAGGAGGGGCCGGTTGATTTTTCCTCTGCCCGCATTACTTAACTCACTATATCTCTCAAAGAATCATATCTTTTCCTGTATACGAAAAAACACCATTGCCGGCATGGCCTCTTAACGCGGCGGCTCCGCACCCGTGAATGCCTGCGGAATCCGACAACCTCAAGCAGGTAGAGAAAGCGGCTATGATCATCCGGGCTTTCGGCAACTCCACCACCGGGACCCTCTTTGCTCCCCTGGGCCTGTTCTTGAGTTGCAAGAGCAGGCGGCTTAGTATGTAGCTTACTGGAGGAGGTTTATTCATGATACACCCATTCCACACTCAATCTCTCAAGTCACTCGCCCTTCTCACGATAGCGATTCTCCTCTCGTCGTGCAGCAGCGACAGCAACGATCACGATCCCCAGGCCCAGAGCAGCACCGGCCCCGGAGGCGTGCTCTCATCCATCACCGTCACCCCGGGAAACTCCAGCATCTCCATAGAGCAGACCAGACAGTTCACCGCTGTGGGCATCTATGGAAACGGCTCTTCGGGGAATCTGACCGATTCCGTGATCTGGTCGACATCGGACGAGAATATCGTCAGCATCAGCAAAACCGGACTGGCCACGGCCCATGCTCAAGGTGAGGCCGCCATCACCGCTACCATGGGCGGGCTCTCAGGCACGGGCTTTGTGAGTGTCTCTCTCCTTGACCCCTCGGATCCCTCTCCTTCGGAGAATTCCGATTCTATCCCCCATACTTCAGCCGTGATCATCGACCATACCTCCACAGACCTCGATGCCGTGCCGGCTGAATGGATCGATCAGGCTGGAGAAAGCCTGTGCATCACCTATGGCCATACCTCCCACGGGAGCCAGATCATCGACGGCATGGCCGGGTTGGCTGATTTCAGGGGAAGCAGTTACGCCTTCAATGCAAGCGGCTCGGGAGGCGCGCTGGAGCTGCGCGACACGCCATTTCCGGGGGCGAACGATCTGGGCAATCCGAACCGCACTGCATGGGCCGGGGCCACCCGGGACTATCTGGACGCGCACCCCGAGGTCAACGTGGTCATGTGGTCGTGGTGCGGCCAGGTCTCTGACGCCACGGAGGCGGACATCGATACCTACCTGCACCTCATGAGCACCCTGGAACAAGAGTATCCCGACGTGCGGTTCGTCTACATGACCGGCCATCTCGACGGCACCGGTCCGGAGGGGAACCTGCACCAAAGGAACGAGCAGATCCGGAGATACTGCAGACAACAAGATAAAATACTTTATGATTTTGAAGACATAGAATCCTATGATCCGGACGGTGTTTTCTACGGGGACCGGTATGCGGACGATGCCTGCGCATACGACTCAGACGGCGACGGGAGCCGCGATGCAAACTGGGCCACCCAGTGGCAGGATGCCCACGTCCAGGGCCGGGACTGGTACGACTGCTATGCGGCACACTCACAGCCGCTCAATGCAAACCTCAAGGCCTACGCGGCCTGGTGGCTCTGGGCAAGGATCGCGGGCTGGAACGGGCCATAGCAGAACATCTGTCCGGATGGAGTGCAAGACATGGCCCCTTCTTTTTTAGAACACGCTTGCTGAGCCGGGGAGGCGGTCCGTGAAGGGCGGGCGTTCAGTTTCTCCGATCATGGACCCTTTGAGCCCACACCCACGGGATTCCCCACGGTGATCATGCTCCGGAGGGCTGGTTCGGCGCGCCTGCCGGAATAAATCATCTACCCCTTGTTTTTTGTCGGCTACTCGTCTAAATGTAAGGCCATTGACGGACTGACGAATTCTCTTTGCAGACGGATCCTCTTCGGCCTGGCTTTTTAAGATCTCCTCTTCACGCCCTTCTGAACAAGGGTGCTCTGGCCACCTCAGTTCAAAGGAGAGATGAAGCGGGCATAAAGAGGGCAGGGGATACGATCTCCCGATATCGCGTGAGCCGGGCTCGGGAGAGGATGCTTCAGGGTTAAACGGGAGGTCTGCCGTCAAAGACGGTAGCCGCGGAAACTGCGCACCACAGCCGGCCCTGCCGCCATGCATGCGGAGGGAGACCGCGGCTTCCTGTGGAAGAAAGGGACTCGGGGTCTGCAGGGACGCGGCCGCGGTCCACGGAGTACAGATGCTCTTTTAGGGGGGGATTCTATGGAATACGACAGAGGGAACAGGATGGATGTCCAGGAGCGCGACTATGTCCAGCACCTTTTCGGCAAGCACATCTCCAAAGGGCAGGTGAGGTACCTGCGGTGCGCGCATCTGGACATCTACGAGCGCGATCGGCAGGGCTGCACGGTCGTAGACGCGGTCTCGGGAAAGAAGTTTTTCGACTGCTTCAGCTCTGCGGGATGCTTCAATGTGGGCAGGGGGAATCCGAAGATCAGGGAGGTTTTCCAAAAGGCCTTGGACGAGTGGGACATGGGCTCGCACCATCTGCTCTCAGAGCCCAAGATCAGGTTTGCCGAAAAGCTCGCATCGTTTTGTCCGGGCGACCTCGACAAGGTGGTGCTCTGCGCCTCGGGCGCGGATGCCTGTGCAGGGGCGATCAAGCTGGCCAGGGGCGCTACCGGCAGAAACGACGTTATCACCATGGACAAGGGCTACCACGGGCACGAAGGTTTCAGCCTCTCCGCCAACGGCAAGGATTACTACAAGGAGCTGTTCGAACCTCTGATGCCGGGCTTCCACATCGTTCCCTTCAATGATCTGGAAGCGGTCAGAAAGGTCGCATCCCGGGACATTGCCGCCATTATCCTGGAGCCGGTGCAGGGTGAGGGCGGCATCCATGTGGCGTCGCAGGAGTTCATGCAGGGTTTGAGGGCGCTTTGCGACGAGCTGGGGATCATGCTCATCTTCGATGAAGTCCAGACCGGATTCGGCCGCACCGGGAAGATGTGGGGTATGGAGCACTACGGCCTGGTCCCTGACATCATGTTCACGGCCAAGTCCATCAGCGGCGGTCTCTACCCCAACGGTGCAGTGGTCTACCGGGACATCCGGGCTCTCACGGACTATGTGGAGAAAAACCCCTTCTTCCACCACTCGCACGCAGGCGGGTCCGACCTTGGCTGCATCGTCTCGGGGGCCGTGCTGGACTACCTGGTGGAAAACCGTGTGTGGGAACACGCGGCCGAGATCGGCAGGCGGTTCAAGGAGGGGCTCATGGAAATCTGGCGAGAAAACAGTCATATGGTCCGGGAAGTGCGGGCCCTGGGCCTCATGATCGGCATCGAATACAAATACGAATTCCTGGGCGCGCTTATGGCCGACTGCCTCGCCAAGCAGGGGGTCTGGGCGGTCTACTCAGGGAACGCCCCTGAAGTTATGCGGTTCCAGATACCCATCACAGCCGGCATGGAAGAGGTGGAGGAGTTGCTGGCACGCATCAGGGCAGCGGTGAACTCCATGAAGATATATCTGGTCTTTCTCCTCCCTCTGGCACGGATTCCCCTGTTCAGGAAGATTCTCGACAATCTCAAGGTGCAGATCACCACGTTCAATCTTGTCCGGGATCTGGAAGAGCTCGTGCTCAAGTATGTGCTCAAGGCGCAGAGATTCAGGAGGTGAGGAGATGAAAAAGGACATTGCCACGAAACAGACAGACAGGGACATGCTTTTCGCCGCAGCGGAAAAAGTCTTTTCAAAGGGTCTCGTAGACGGGATCCGGGAAAGGGGGCACGGGTTTCTGGAGGCCGGGGGCGAGGGGGCGTATGTCTTTGACACGGACGGCAACGGTTATCTCGACTGCTCCTCCTCTGCAGGGACGTTCAATCTGGGCAGAAAGAACCGTCCAATAGCCGCCCGGTTCAAGAAGGCACTCTTTGAGACCGACCAGGGCAACTTCGTGATGCCGTCCGAAGAAAAGACCCTCCTGGCACGGAGGATCGCTGAATTCGTTCCCGGGAACTTAAGCTGCGTGCTCTTCGGAGTGACCCGGGGCGAGTCCATGGAGGCGGCCTGCAAGCTCGCTCGGGGCTTCACGAAGAGGCCGGGCCTCATAACCGTAAGCGGCGGCAGCTATGGGGAGTCGGGTTTTGCCCTGAGTCTTTCTGAGAGAAAGCGCAAGGAGCAGTTCGGCGCACTGATTCCCGATGTTAGGGTCGTGCCTTTCGGGGATGTGCAGGCAGCAGAGTCAGCCATCGGAAATCAGACCGCTGCCTTTGTCATGGAGCCGATCCAGGCGGAGAACGGCTGCCGCGCTGCGGAGAAGGCGTATTACGCCAGGCTGCGCTCCCTGTGCGACCGCCACGGCGCAAAGCTCATCTTTGATGAGACCGGAAGCGGTTTCGGCAGGACAGGCGCCAGATTCTTCTTCGAGCAGACCGGCGTGGAACCGGATATCCTTATCGTGGGCGAGGCCCTGACAGGCGGGATATTCCCCATGACCGCCATGATTTTCACCCCTGAGCTGAAACAATTCTTTGACGCGCACCCCCTCATCCATCTCTGCACCTTCGGCGGCCACGACCTGGGCTGCAGGGTCGCCATGGCCGCACTGGACGAGTACGACCGGGAGTGCCCCTGGGACAATGCCCGGGACACGGGCGAGATACTGCTCAGGAGCCTGGGCAGGCTCGCGGGGAAAAAGGGCGCCCTGGAGTCGGTTGCGGGCCGGGGGCTGCTGGTATCGCTGAAATTCGCCTCAGGGGAGGTTGCCCGTGCGTTCTGCGTCCGTGCAGGAGAGCACGGGCTCATGGCAGAAACCGGGAAGGTGGATGGATCGTGCGTTCCGCTGAGGCCGAGCCTGCTCATCGGCAAGGAGGAGACATCGTTTATCACGGATGCGGTGAAAAAGGCTCTGGGCGGCCTCTGACCGTACCGGAGGGCTGCTTCAAAGGGGCGGCGGCCGCGCCTCAAGGAAATCCTCTCCCCATGGCCGATACTCCCCTGAACCACCATGCCCCTGAAGCAGGGGCCGGCTCCTTTGTGAACCCGGGCGCGAGCCCGCAGGAAGAGGTGACGGCCGCGGATGAGGAAAACACCGTTTTAGGCAGCGCCATGCGGGTGGTGATGCGGCGGGATGGGACGATCCACCGGGCCTCGTATGTCCTTAAAAAACCGGGGAATCCGATCGGGCAGGGGAAAAACCTGGGGAAGAGATCGTAGTGAAGAGAATTCTCCTGGTCCACCCCCCGGTCTCGAAACCGGGCGAGCCTCCTGCCGGGCTTGCCAGGCTCGCAGGGGCCCTGAAGACCAGAGGGGCCCAGTTCCGGGTGATCGATGCCAACATGGAGGGGTTGCGTTTTCTCCTCGACAATCCTGCTGTACCCACCGATACCTGGACCCGCAGGGCCTGCCGCCACCTCTACGACAATCTCGCCGTGCTCCAGAAGCGCGAGACCTACCAAAACCGGGGCAGGTACATCCAGGCGGTCACGGAACTCAACTGTGTGCTGGCCCACAGGTCTGTGCCTCACCGGTCGAGTGTCAGCCTCAATAACTTCACCCACGACGAGCTCTCTCCAGTAAAGAGCGGAGACCTGCTCCGCTCGGCCCAAGCGCCTCAGGACAACGTGTTCTACCCCTACTTCAGGAGCCGCCTTGCCGAGGCCCTCGGGGAGTACGCACCGGATGTGGTGGGCTTCTCGCTCACCTTTCTGAGCCAGGCCCTGATCACGCTGGCCATGGTGGGATTCCTGAAAAAGCAGGCCCCGGGGGTCCGAATCGTCCTGGGCGGCGGGCTGGTTACCTCGTGGGCCAGGGGGCCCGGCTGGAGGAACCCTTTTTCCGGCCTCGTGGACGACCTGGTGGCAGGTCCGGGCGAGGGTGCCCTGCTCTCCCTGGCAGGTCTGGAGGATACCGCCGGGCACTGCCTGCCGGATTACGAACCCTTCCGGGACTACTCCTACCTCTCGCCGCGACCGGTTTTGCCGTACAGCGCCTCGTCCGGCTGCTACTGGGGGAAGTGCTCGTTCTGTCCCGAGCAGGCCGAGGCAAATCCGTATCTGGGGCTGCCGACAGGACAGGCCGCCCGCGATATAGAGGAGCTGGCGCGGGCCGAGCCTTCGGGCCTGATCCATATATGCGACAATGCCATGAGCCCGTCTCTGCTCAGGGGCCTGGCACGGGGCAAACCTCGTATTCCCTGGTATGGGTTTGCGAGGATAAGCCGTGCGCTTGCCGATCCCGGCTTCTGCTCCGCGCTGAGGCGTTCGGGCTGCGCCATGCTCAAGCTGGGCATTGAGTCGGGCGACCAGCGGGTCCTCGATGAGCTCGGCAAGGGGATCCGGCTCCACGAGTCCGCACAGGTGCTTAAGGCCATGAAAAGCGCCGGCATCGCCACCTATGTCTATCTCCTGTTCGGCACGCCTCCCGAAGACGAGGCAGCAGCGAAAAAGACCCTGGAGTTCATCGGACATAACCGCGACTACGTGGACTTTCTCAACCTTTCCATCTTCAACCTCCCCAAAGGGAGCCCCGAGGCCGCCGGGCTCGACACGTACGACTTTTCGCAAGGGGACCTCTCGCTCTACCAGGGTTTCGTCCATCCCCGGGGCTGGGACAGGGGACGGGTGCGCCGGTTTCTCGACAAGGAATTCAGGCGCGCTCCTGCCATTGCCCGGATCCTCAGAAGGGACCCTCCGTCGTTCACCTCGAATCATGCCCCGTTCTTCACCAGCGGTGTGTGGTGAGAAATCCTTCTTGAAAAAATCCGCAAAATGCACAGGTCCGGGCCGTCTTTTATGTCAAAAAGCGCGTAATGAGATATTTGCAAAGAAGAAATAGAGATTATATAGAAAATATGGCAATCTGTCTCATGCAAGGTGCGAGGTAAGAGAAATCCATGACAAGCGAAGTCTTTTCCAAGGAAAGTGCCGTGAAGTCGGCGGCAGAGAGGCCAGGACCCCGGAAGATACAGCCCATGGACTGGGTTATGTTGGCTTCCCTTTCCGTGATCATTGGCATTTTCGTCTATACGAGCAAATTCACCAGAGAGTATTCAGTCAATGTCGTGAGCGTGGGTCTTGAGT
Source organism: Deltaproteobacteria bacterium (assembly GCA_023230665.1). Lineage (GTDB taxonomy): Bacteria > Desulfobacterota > Desulfomonilia > UBA1062 > UBA1062 > Phosphitivorax. The sequence continues at coordinate 829 of JALNWY010000026.1, read as the reverse complement.
GTCCCTACCAGACATATACCCGCTACACCGCTACCGGGACCGTGATCGCCAAGCGCCGGGCGGATGTGGTCGCAAAGGTCCCGGGCCAGCTGATGGAATTCACGGTTGAAGATGGCGGTATGGTAGAGAAAGGGCAGGTGATAGCACGTCTTGAGAGCGCGGATGCTCTCGCCCGGAGGGATCAGGCCGAGGCGAGGCACCGGCTTGCCATCGCCGGCCTCGAACAGGCCAGAGAGGAGCTGGCGGAAGGGAGATTCAACCTTGCGCGCTACAAAAAGCTCCTCGAGATGGGCTCGGTGTCCAGGTCGGAGTACAAGTACGCCGAGGCCGTGCACCGTAAGGCGGTCTCTGCGCTCGATGCAGCCGAGGCCCTGGTGAAAGCCGAGGCAGCAGCCATGAAGAGTGCCGAGATCGCGCTCGACAACACCCAGGTAAGGACCCCCTTCAGCGGCATGATTCTGAAGTTCAACGCAGACATTGGCGACATGGCGGCCCTGCCCGGTCCTGCGGGAAGCACAGACTCCTCCATAGCCACTGTCGCGGACGTGTCCGTGCTCTCCGTGGAGGTGGAGGTCCCCGAATCCGTGATTGGAGAGATTCGGCACGGGCAGTCCTGCGTCGTGGACCTCGAAGGCCTGCCCGGTGTTCATTTCACCGGCGAAGTGACTGCCGCCCCGCTCCCGGGCGAGAGGGCACGGCCTCAGCTCCTGGTGAGGGTGCGCATCATCGAAGGCGATCCCCGCATCCGGCCGGATATGGCCGCACGGGTCGCGTTCCTTTCCCGCCCCCTTTCGGCAGGAGACGACATTCCCCGCATCCTGGTCCACAG
>JALNWY010000025.1 GCA_023230665.1 Deltaproteobacteria bacterium | reverse complement strand
TGATATGAAGAAAAGAACAAAATTCATTCTCATCGTTATCCTCATTCTGGTGGTCCTTCCGCTGGGAATCAGCACCCTGAGAAAGGCCTCCACCCCGGCGGTGGGGATCGTCCGGATCGAGGGGCCCATTGCCGACTCACTGGAGTATCTGGACATCATCAGAAAGTTCGAGGAGGACGACCGGGTGCGGGCCGTGATCTTGAGGATCGACAGCCCCGGAGGGCGGGTGGGACCCTCTCAGGAAATTTACGAAGCGGTGCTCAGGCTCAAGGAGAGTAAGCCCGTCCTGGCCTCCATGTCCTCTGCCGGGGCCTCGGGCGCATACTATATCGCCTGCGCCGCAGACACCGTCTATGCCCTTTCCGGAACCATGACCGGCAGCATCGGCGTGATCATGGAGTTCTTCGACGTGAGCGGGGGGCTGCAAAAGCTCGGCGTCACGGCCGAGAGCATCACCGGCGGCGAGCTGAAGAGCGCGGGCTCATCGTTTCGGCCCATGACCGAAGCCGAACGCCGCTACTTCGAGGAAATGGCCCGCGACGTCCACGAGCAGTTCAAGGATGCGGTGGCGGTGAGCAGAGGCATGACGCGACAGGAGGTGGACGGGTATGCCGACGGGAGGGCGCTGACCGGTAGGCAGGCCCTTTCGGCCGGGCTGATCGATAAGCTCGGCGGCCTGGACCGGGTCATCGAAGACGCCCGTCAGAGGGCAGGGATCGAGGGGAAACCCCGCATCGTCTGGAGGCAGCCCAGCGAAGGCATGCTGGAGAGCCTCCGGCATCTCATCGGCAGCTTTTCTCCTGCCGGTTTCTCTGATGCGGCCCTGAGAAGGCAGCCGGTATCCTGCCGGTTCGAATACAGTATTCAGTAAGGAGTGGGAAAACCATGGAAAAAGTTCTACACGACGCCCTGACATTTGACGACGTGCTGCTGCTTCCGGCCAAGTCGGAGATAATCCCGGCAATGGCGGATATCAGCACCTCGCTCACCAGGAATATCAGGCTCAATATCCCCCTGGTCAGTGCCGCCATGGACACGGTGACAGAGGCCAGGACCGCCATCGCCATGGCGCGGGAAGGCGGGATCGGCATCATCCACAAGAATATGAGCCCCTCTGCGCAGGCAGTCGAGGTGGATAAGGTGAAGAAGTCCGAGAGCGGAATGATCGTGGACCCCATTACCATGGGTCCGGATCAGAAGATCGGCGAGGCCATGAAACTCATGATGCACTACCGGATCTCCGGGGTGCCCATCACCGTGGGCGGCAAGCTGGTGGGAATCCTCACCAACCGCGACCTGCGGTTCGAGACCGATATGAACCGGCTCATCTCGGAGGCCATGACCAAGGATGGGCTCGTCACGGTTCAGGGAGAGATCGGCCTGGAAGATGCGAAGAAACTGCTCCACGAGTACAAGATCGAGAAGCTCCCGGTCGTGGACAAGGACGACAACCTCAAAGGCCTCATCACCATCAAGGACATCGAGAAGGCCCAGCAATATCCCTCCTCGGCCAAGGATTCCCTCGGGAGGCTGATGGTTGGCGCCGCGGTCGGCGTGCTGCCCGAGGACGAGGAAAGGGTGCACATCCTGATGAAGGCCGGCGCGGACGTGATTGTGGTCGATACGGCCCACGGTCATTCCGTTGCAGTGCCCAGGACGGTGGAGACCATCAAGAAGCTCTATCCCCAGGCCCAGGTCATAGTGGGCAACGTGGTCACGGCCGAGGCCACCGCAGACTTGATCAATGCGGGCGCGGATGCTGTCAAGGTGGGCGTCGGTCCCGGCTCCATCTGCACCACCCGCGTGGTGGCCGGCGTGGGCATGCCCCAGGTGACCGCGATTATGAGCTGCGCGCAGGAGGCCTGCAAGCACGGGGTCCCCATCATCTCCGACGGCGGGATCAAGTTTTCCGGCGACGTCACCAAGGCTCTGGCCGCGGGCGCGTCCTGCGTGATGATCGGCTCGCTCTTCGCGGGTACCGACGAGGCGCCGGGAGAGCGGATCATCTACCAGGGCAGGACGTACAAGGCCTACCGGGGGATGGGCTCGCTCGAGGCCATGAAGATGGGCTCCAAGGACCGGTACTTTCAGGGCGATGTCTGTGAGACCGAGAAGTTCGTGCCCGAAGGCATTGTCGGGCGCGTCCCCTACCGCGGGCCCATCTCGGAAAACGTGTATCAGCTCCTCGGAGGGCTGCGCGCGGGCATGGGCTACACGGGCTGCGTGACCATCCAGGAGCTGCAGACCAAATCGCGGATGGTCAAGATCACGGCCGCCGGGCTCAAGGAATCCCACGTTCACGACGTCATCATCGTGAAAGAGGCCCCCAACTACAAGCTGGAGTACTGAGCGGGCCATGAGTTTTGTTCACCTCCACTGCCATACCCAGTACAGCCTCCTTGACGGGGCGATCCGCATCCAGGATCTCGTGGACAAGACAAGACTCTTCGAGCAGGAGGCGGCGGCTATCACCGACCATGGCGTGCTCTACGGCGCCATGGAGTTCTACGACAAGGCGAACAAGGCCGGGATCAAGCCCATCATCGGCTGCGAGGTATACGTGGCCCCGGGCGACATGAGGTCTCGCGAGCTGGTCCCGGGCATGCCCAAGAACTACCACCTCGTGCTGCTCGCCCAGGATGAGCAGGGCTATCGCAACCTCATCAAGCTGGTGTCCAGGGCCCACGTGGAGGGGTTCTACTACAAGCCGCGCGTGGACCGGGCCGCCCTCTCCGAGCTCAACCAAGGCCTGATCGCCCTGAGCGCGTGCCTGCAGGGGGAGGTCCCCTACTGGCTGCTCAGGGGCAACGACGAGCGGGTGAACAACGCCCTGGAGTTTTACTGCAAGAGCTTTGACAACCGGTTCTATATCGAGATCCAGGCAAACGGCCTGGCCGACCAGGAAACCCTCAACCCCCAGCTCGTCGAGCTGGCCGGGCGCCGCGGGCTGCCGGTGGTGGCGACCAACGACTGCCACTACCTGCTCCGAAGCGACGCCAAGGCCCACGAGGCCCTGCTCTGCATCCAGACGCAGACGACCGTGCACGACAAGGGCCGGATGAGCTTCGAGACCGATGAACTCTACCTCAAGAGTCCCCAGGAGATGAGGGAGTACTTTCACTGGATTCCCCAGGCCGCTGCCACCACTGCCGAGGTGGCTGCCCGGTGCAGCCTGAAGCTGCCCAGGGGGGTATACTACTTCCCCGTGTACCCCATCGAAAAGGGCATGACCTTGGAAGAGCTCATCGAACAGAGGGCGTGGTCGGGCCTGAAGGCGCGGATGGAAGGTGAAATCCCTGCGGAGTATGCCGGGAGGCTCGAAGAAGAGCTCGGGATCATCCGGTCCATGGGTTTCCCCGGCTATTTTCTGATCGTGGCCGACTACATCCAGTACGCCAAGGCCAACGGCATTCCGGTGGGCCCGGGCAGGGGCAGCGCTGCCGGGTCGCTTGTTGCGTACGCCCTGGGCATCACCGACATTGATCCCATCCGCTGGAATCTCCTGTTCGAACGGTTTCTCAACCCCGAGCGCAAGAGCATGCCCGATATCGACGTGGACTTCTGCCAGAGCAGGCGGGACGAGGTGATCGAGTATGTGAAGAACAAGTACGGCCCCGAGTACGTCTGCCAGATCACCACCTTCGGCAACATGAAGGCCAAGGCCGTGATCAGGGACGTGGGCCGGGCGCTCGGCATGAGCTACGGAGATGTTGACCGGATCGCCAAGCTCATCCCCAACGACCTGAACATCACCCTGGACGAGGCCCTGAAGGTCGAGCCCAGGCTCAAGCAGCTCATGGAGAGCGACCCCATGGTGTCGCGGCTCATCACCATGGCCCGGTCCCTGGAAGGCTTGAGCCGGCACGCCTCGGTGCACGCAGGGGGCGTGGTCATATCCGACTCGCGGCCTTTGGTGGAGCATGTCCCGGTCTACATGGACAAAAAGGGCATGCTTATCAGCCAGTACGACATGAAGCGTGTGGAGCAGGTAGGGCTCATCAAGCTCGACATGCTGGGGCTGAAGACGCTCACCGTGATCCGGAAGGCGCTTGAGATCCTGAAAGGCCGGGGCATCGATAGAGACATTACGAACATTCCCCTGGACGATGCGGCTACCTACGAGCTCATCAGCGACGGCGATACCTCCAGCGTGTTCCAGCTCGAAAGCTCGGGCATGAAGCAGATGCTCAAGCGGCTCAGGCCCGAGAAGTTCGAGGACATCATCGCGGCAGTGGCTCTCTACCGGCCCGGGCCTATGGATCTCATCCCCTCCTACACGGACCGCAAGCACGGCAGAGAAAAGATCGAGTATCCCCACCCGCTGCTCGAGCCCATCCTGAAAGAGACCTACGGGATCATCGTCTACCAGGAGCAGGTCATGCAGATCGCCCAGCGGCTGGCCGGCTACTCCCTGGGCAGGGCCGACCTGCTCAGGCGCGCCATGGGCAAGAAGATCGCCGCAGAGATGTCCCAGCACCGCGAGATCTTCGTGGAGGGCGCGATCAAGAACGGGGTGGTCCAGCAGGTGGCGGTCGAGATCTTCGACCTCATGGAAAAATTCGCCAACTACGGGTTCAACAAGTCCCATGCCGCGGCCTACGCCCTGGTGGCCTACCAGACAGCCTATCTCAAGGCGCATCATTTCCGCGAGTTCATGGCCGCGAACCTCACGCTTGACCTGGGCAACACCGACAAGGTGACCCGGCACCTCTCGGAGTGCAAGGCAAAGGGCGTCCCGATCCTGTGCCCGGACATCAACGAGAGCAGCTGGGAGTTCATCACCACCGACGAGGGGATTCGCTTCGGGCTGGCCGGAATCAAGAACGTGGGCAGGGCGGCCGTAGAGGTGGTTCTCAAGGAGCGCGACCGCGGAGGCAGGTTCACCGACCTCGGCAACTTCCTGGAGCGCATGGCGCTCACCAAGGTCAACCGCCGCGTGGTCGAGGCCCTCATTCAGGTGGGCGCGTTCGACAGCGTATACCCCAACCGAAGATCGCTTCTGGAGGCCCTCGACGCCCTGCTCGACGAGGCCCAGCGGAAGGCCCGGGACAAGCTCGCCGGTCAGGAGACCCTCTTTAGTCTGGAGGAGTTCTCCGAGGACAACGCGGACGACACCATTGAGCTGCCCGACATCCCGGATTTTTCCGAAAACGAGAAGCTCATGATGGAAAAGGAGAGCGTGGGCTTCTACATCTCAGGCCATCCCCTGAAGCGGTATACCGATCTCATCGAAAAATACGCAACCGCCACCACCCAGGGACTTTCGGACATACACGGGGCTGTGATCCTGGCAGGGGTCCTGGGTGAGGTGAGTGTCACCAGGACCAAGAAAGGCGCCCCCATGGCCCGGGGATTCATCGAAGACCTTCAGGGGTCGGCCCCGGTGGTGTTCTTTCCCCAGTGCTTCAGCGAATACCAGGATACTATCAGAGACAACGCGCCCGTGGTGGTCAAGGCCAAGATCAACGGCGCAGCAGAGGGCGATAGAGGGGAAAACGACAACACCCAGGTCGATCTCATCGCCGAAGAGGTCTATCCCATCGAGCAGGCAGAGTCGATTCTGGCGCGCAAGATCATCCTGCACCTCCCGCCGGGTACCGGGTCTGACGACATCCGGGCGCTCAAAGAGGCTATCGCCGGGTCCAAGGGGAGCTGTCAGATCTGCTTCGAGATCGATACCACAGAGGGACTCGTGTTCATCGAGGCGGGCAGGGAATACATGGTTACGCCGACGCGCGACGTGATCGTCAGACTGGGAGAGCTGCTCGGCAGCTCTTCGGTGGAGCTGCAATGAGAAGCAAAGACCGGTTCGATGAAATCGACAGTGCTCTCAAAGAACTGCAGGAGAGCATCACCCGGATCGAGGGCATGGATACCAAAGAGCTCGCCAAAAAGGTCAGCATGTTCCGGGAGGAGATCTATGCGGGCATCTCCCGGTGGAGCAGCATCGAGCTTGCCAGGCATTCCGGGCGTCCGGTTCTCGACGATTATCTGAGCGGGATTTTCCGTGACTTCACCGAGCTCCGAGGCGACCGGATCGGCGGGGATGACGCCGCCATAAAGGGAGGGTTTGCCTTTCTCGACGATGTGCCGGTAGTGGTGGTCGGCCACAAGAAGCGATCGAGCAGAGACAAGGACCACGCCAGATACCGCTACGGCATGGCGAGCCCTTCAGGTCACCACAAGGCGATACGGCTCATGAAACTGGCCGAGAAGTTCGGCAGGCCGCTGATCACCTTCGTGGACACTCCGGGCGCCTATCCTGTGCCCGAGACCGAGTATCGGGGGCAGGCGTTCTCCATTGCGCGGTGCATATCCACCCTGGCATCCCTGAAGACCCCGGTGATTGTCTGCATCATCGGAGAGGCCGGATCCGGAGGTGCGCTGGCCCTTGGCTTCGGCGATCGTATCATCATGCTCGAAAATGCCTTTTACAGCGCCATCAGTCCCGAGGCCTTCTCCTCGATCCTCTACGGAGACGCCTCGAATAAGGAAAAGGCCGCCGATGCCTTGAAGGGTTCGGGCAGGGACCTCGCCTCGGAAGGCATTGTTGACCATCTGGTCAAGGAGCCGGTCGGCGGGGCCCAGAATGACCCGGCGACCGTGGTGGAGGCAACCGGAAAGGTGCTTCGCCGGTGTGTCTCAGAGCTCCTTGGAATGGACCGGGGAGAGATTGTGCGGCAGCGCGCAGCCGTCATTGAACGGCTCCTGCCCTCGAAAGGATAGGGGAGATTTTTCCTGCGGTAAGGGGGAAGAAAATTCCCTCTCATGCCCGGAGGCCAGGCTGTCGATGGGTACGGCATCGATGGCACTGTCTTTGCTTTCCTCTTCAAAGAAGGAGGATCTCAATGAAAATAGATCCCAATATGTTGATCGGCACAGTGACCGGGAAGCGCCCCGGCACTGGGACGCCTGCCGCAGGCGGGACCGCGTTTGAAGATATCCTCAAGGACGTGCAGAAGGCGGATGGCCTTAGGCTGCATCATCTGCAGTCGATCCCGGGCCTCGATCAGCCCAGCCCGCAGAAATTCAATGCCTTGAGCGTCAGCGAACAGGCCCTGGATCTGCTGGACGCCTATACGCGGGCCCTGGGTGATCCAAAGCGCAGCCTCAGGGACATCGGGCCCATGGTGGACGAGATGGGCTCGCTGTGCTCTTCGGTCGCGCAGGCCCGTTCCTTCCTCTCGGACAATGATCCCCTCAAGGAGATCATGGACGATGTAGAGTCGGCCCTAAGCGGCGAGATCATGCGCTTTAAGAGGGGAGACCTCATCGGGTGATCCTGTCGGTTCCTTTGGCTGTCGCCGTCATCGGTCTGTTCATCGGGAGCTTTCTGAATGTCTGCATACACAGGATCCCGCGGGGGGAGTCGATCGTCTTCCCCTCGTCAAGCTGCCCGGGATGCGGAGCCAGGATCAGGCCCTGGGACAATGTCCCGATATTGAGCTACCTGATTCTTTGGGGCAAGTGCCGGAGCTGCAAGGGGAAGATCTCGATCCGCTACCCGCTCGTCGAGGCCCTGAGTGCCCTGCTGGCGCTGGCCATGCTCTACCGGTTCGGGTTGAACGCGAGCTTTGCGGTCTACTATGTCTGGACGTGCGCGCTTTTGGTCATCACCTTCATCGATCTCGACCATCAGATCATCCCTGACAGCCTTTCCATCGGCGGGATCGTGGCGGGCCTCGCGCTTGTGTGGTGGATGCCGGTCTCCTACCTTGATGCGCTCATCGGCCTGGGCTTGGGCGCCGGTCTGCTCATCGCGGTGATCTACGGCTACTTTTTTCTCACCGGCAAGCACGGAATGGGCGGAGGCGACGTCAAGCTGCTCGGGATGATCGGGGTCTTCACCGGATGGCAGGGCGTGCTTTTCACGATCTTCACAGGCTCGCTGGTGGGCTCCCTGGTGGGCATCCCCTGGGCGCTGCTCCAGAGAAAGAACATGCAGACCGCCATTCCTTTCGGACCCTTCCTCGCGCTGGGGGCCTTCATCTACGTGCTCTTCGGAGAGCCGATCATCGCCTGGTACTTCGGCATCCTGGCCTGATTCCCTCCCGGGTGCTCATGGAATGCACTGCAGCGTTTATTCCCACTTCTGCGCAATCTCCCGTTCTATCCGGCCTTGAGGGCCGGGAGGGGACTGTTCGAGGGGTGCGATGTCGGTATCATTTATCTCATATCCTTACAACGTTGACCGGGTGTGTTTTTATCTGTTATAAAATGCAAGAGTTGCGGAGAAGAACCGGTCATTCTCGTGGTTGTTCGCCGGTCAGCGGGTGTAGGAACAAAAGAAGAAAGGGGGAGTGTTCATGTCCAATTTTGCACAGACACATACCAGGATATCCACCCTGTATCTCCTGGACGAAGACAGCCCCAGGATGGAGCTTGAGCTTCTCCAGCACTCCAAATGGAAGAAGGCGGTGCTGATCATTCCCCTGCTGGCCTCGGAGTATACCCAGCCGGAGAACCGGCCTGTGTTCGAGAACATCGTGAAGAACCTGGCCGGAGCGAACTATCTCTCCCAGATCATCTTCGGCCTGGACCGGGCGGGTGAGGAGGAGGCCCGTGAGCTCGCCGGCATCCTGAACCGGTACAACGTGCAGAACTACCTGATCCAGCACAACGACGGACCGGGTTTCTCATCCATCTTCAGCAAGCTCTCCGATGCGGGTTTTCGCATCGATCAGCCGGGCAAGGGCAGGAACATGTTCATGTCCTTCGGCATTGCTCTTGCCATGGGCGCACACAGCATCGGGCTCGTGGACGCCGACATCAGGACCTTTCAGAGGGAGCAGCTCGACCGCCTGTTCTATCCCGTCCAGGTGCTCAACTACCAGTTCAGCAAGGCATTCTATGCGCGAATCAAAGACAGGATGTTCTATGGCAGGGTCAAAAGACTCCTGCTGGACCCTCTGCTCATCGCGCTCAAAAGGAAGTTCACTGACACCCAGGAGGAAAAGGTCTTGCGCCTGGTGGACTTTCTCCTGAACTTCAACTACCAGCTCTCCGGGGAGGTGGTTTTCGACGCCCAGCTCCTCAAGCGCATGCAGTTCGCCACCAACTGGGGAGTCGAGATTTTCACCCTGATCGAGGTCTACCGAAAGGCCACCACCTGCGCCCAGGTGGAAATCTCCCAGCTGCCCTTTGACCACAAACATCAGCCGGTGTCCGAGGACGATCGCACCAAGGGGCTCTACAAGATGGGCATCGACATCGTCTCCACCCTGCTCGCGGCCCTGGTGGTGGAAGAGGGGCTCGCCATCTCCGAGCATTTCATCCGGGACCTCACCACCACCTATCTGGGCGTGGCGGATGACCTCATCAAGATGTATGCGGACAATGCGGCTTACTGCGGTCTTATCTACGACACGAACCTGGAGGAGGCCATGGTGGACAACGTGTTCAAGAACGTGATTCTCTTTGCGGGTGATCAGCTTCTTTCACCCGCCTTCATGGCCGGGCGTTTCAGCTCGTACGTGACCGAGCACGATGAGTTCAGGCCCTTTATCGACCAGGGCCTGCTCTCGGTGATCGAGAAGACCTCGCAGCATCTCGGCGCCGAGATCTACGAGACGCCCCGGACCGTTTCCTGGGAGCGGGTGATGCGAAAGCTCCCCACCCTCATCAACGAGATCATCGACGTGGTGGAAAGCGAGAAAAAGCTCTACCGCTAAAAACAGGGCGGAAGATCTGCAGATCCACAGGACCCTGAAACTGCCTTCAGAGCCGGGCTACCAGTGCGGCTGGTTCCCGATCCGGGCGCCCATGACCTCCAGGGTGTCCATGATCACCACGAATGCATGGGGATCGATCTCTGAGATCAGCTTCTTGAGCTGTGGCAGGTCCTGTAAGGCGATGATGCTGTAGATGATCTGCTTGCCTTCTCCCCTGTATCCGCCCGAGCCTTCGATAATTGTCACGCCTCTCCGGTCTTTTTTCAGGATCTCCTGGGAGATTTTTTCCCAGTGGTCGGATATGATCATTACCGCCTTTCTCTTGCTGAAACCGACGATCACCAGATCCATGAAGTATATGCTCACATAGAGAAACACGAGGGTGTACAGGGCGCCCTCAAGCGAGATGAGGATGGAGGCCGCCACCAGAATGACGCAGTTCAACGCCAGAGCCGTGCTCCCCAGACGCAGCGACATGATTTTATGCAGAATGACCGCGAGAATGTCCGTGCCTCCCGACGACCCGTACGACCTCAGAATAAGACCGCTTCCGGTGCCGTTGATGATCCCGGCGAGTAGGGCGCTCAAGATCTTGTTGTCGATGGAAATATCCACCTTGATAAGGGTCAGGGCGAGCGAGTAGAGCGCCATGCCCACGATGCTGTAGAAGAAGAAGCGTCTCCCCACCATTGACCACCCTGCAAGGAAGAGGGGGATATTGATGAGAAAATAAATGACGCCCACGGACACAGTGGGAACCAGGTAGTGGATGATCAGTGATATCCCGGTGAATCCGGCGCTCAGAAAGTGCTGGGGGACGAGGATGCCGTTGACCGCCACTGCGCACACGATGCTGCCTGTCGACAAGAGGAACACGTTCCAGAGTATCTGGACAACAGGGCTCGATCCTGATAGATGAGATGTGAAATTTCCGCGATCTTTTTCAGCCATTTTTGGTCCTTCTTCTTAAGGTTGTTCTCGTTTTGCTTTTTGCGGAGTCAAGGCGCAAGGACTGCCCTTCAAGATCTGTACCGTTGGCTATCCCGGGGGGAAGCACATTCTCTGTACAAAAGGAGGCCCGTGCCCGGTCTATCTGGATCCTCAGCCTCTGGATGATGCGCTTTTTCTGGTGCGGCAGCAGCGAAAAGGCCTTTTCCTCCCTGGTACCATGCTACTGCGCCCGTTGCAGTTCCATGGCATAGACGATTGATGCAAGGGAAACGATGATGCGGATCAAATGATCGACTTCATCCTTGACCTTCCGGCCGTGGTCGCTCCTCTGGTTCCGGTAGACGGACTGTATTCTGGTCAGTCTTTCCAGGAGATTTTCGATGTCCTCGATCGTGCGCATGACCTTGACCGTTCCATTTTCCACCACCACCAGTTTTTCCAGAATCTCAAGCCCGTTTCCCATGGAAGGTCTCCTTTCATCGGCATCCCTTATTGTCATGAAGTCTAGCACAGGAACCTGCCTGCGTCTATAAGCTATATGGCCCTGATATGTCATGCAAAACTGGTCATCATCCTTGTGCTGCCGCCAGGGGGTCTTTTGCGGCCCTGGGATTCTTCCGTTGAGAAGCGTTTTGCCCCGGCCTCTTCATGGATGCTGTGAAATACGGGACAGGGGATTATTCATGAATACTAGGCAGAATTGTTTGAACTTTCCTGATTCTGTGTTATTGAAGAAAGTGCTGTCAGGGTCAGGACAGGAGCGGACGGTCTCGGTCTTTCCGGTCAGGGACAAGACCGTGCCGCGGTTTTTTTCAAGGTGCGAGGCTTTTTCTTCTGAGAAGATGACAGAGATGTGATCAGGAGCGAACAGGGAGAGCGAGAGTGAACTCTGCTTTTATCTATACATCGAGGTTCGACGATTTCAGTCTCGGAGAATACCATCCGTTCAAACCCTACCGGGGCACCATGACATTCGAGCTCTGCTACCGGTACGGACTGCTCGACGCATCCTGGATCGAGGTGATGGAGCCGGCGCCCGTCACAGAGGAGGTGATGCTCGAATATCATCTGCCCCGGTACGTGGAGACCCTCAAGGATGCAAACTCCGGGTCCTTTGACTTCACCATGCTTGAGTACGGGCTGGGGACGGGAGACAACCCGGTCTTCAAGGGCGTGTTCGACTTTTCCCTTCTGGTCCTGGGCGCGACCATCCTCGGCGCCGAGCTCCTCTCCGAGGGGAAGGCGGATATGGTTTTCTCACCGGTGGGAGGGCTGCATCACGCGGGATACGACCATGCCGAGGGCTTCTGCTATGTCAACGACATCGTGATCGCGATCAACAGGCTCCTGAAAAGCGGCATGAAGAAGATCGTGTATGTCGATATCGACGCCCATCACGGCAACGGGGTCCAAGACGCGTTTTACGACCGGGACGATGTCCTGTTCATATCGCTGCATCAGAGCGGGGAGACCCTGTATCCGGGCACTGGTTTCGAGAACGAGACAGGCGAGGGCAGAGGGGTTGGGTATACGGTCAATATTCCCCTGTCAGAGTATACTGACGACGATATCTATGTGCAGGCATTCGAGTCTGTCTACACGCCCCTTGTGGAATCTTTCCGGCCCGACTGCGTGGTGGCCCAGATCGGGCTCGACACCCTGAAAAAGGACCCGCTGACGAACTTGAGGTTGACAAACAACGGTTACAGCCGAGTCATCGAGGAGATCAGGAAGAGCTGTCCCAAGATCCTGGCCTTGGGCGGAGGGGGCTACAGTGTCTCCGATGTGGTGAGGGGATGGACCCTGGCATGGGCGATCTTCAACGGGCTGGAACCGCAAGACCCGTACCAGGGCATCATCAGCGGCAACCTTGTCCCTTTCACCCAGGGACCCGATGAACTCCGCGATCCTCCCTATCATCTGGCCGAGAACATCAGGCGTGATCTCCATGAGTATATCGAAAAAAAGCTGGCATTTATCAGGGAGAGGGTATTCCCTGTCCACGGCATCGGATAGGGGCCTGCTCGCCGGGTGTTTCCCGGCGTCGTTGATTGGAATGGGATGAAAAACAGGGCTGGAAGAGGGTAAGGAGGGGATATGGAAGACCGGAAAAAGGGGTACACCTTTCAGGACAAGAGGGGCAGGAGTCAAGAGCCCGGGCAGGCCCCGGAAAGAGAAGCCTCTCCCGGAGGGAGTGAACGCCCCTCGGCCTCGGAGCAGGAGCACCAGCCCGCTGTGGATTTTCCCACTCTTATCATGAGCTTTGCGAGTGCGGCCATCATCAGCATGGGCAAGATGCCCGATCCCTCCACTGGTCAGACCGTCAGGAATCCGGTCCTGGCAAGACAGAATATCCACATCATCGAGATGCTCCGGGAGAAGACCAGGGGGAACCTCACCCAGGATGAGGAGACGCTGATAGAGAATATCCTCTATGAGCTGAGAATGAGCTTTGTCGAATCGTAACTTTGAAAAATAAGAAGGTGAATCATGCCAAGACGCATATCGTCCATAGGCCTGATGGTTCTGGTCGCCCTGTGCTCTGCCCTGGTGGGCCTGTATGTGGCCACGTCCCTGGGTTTCATATCCGAAGGCGAGGCCCTGCCTTTCTGGAAGGAAGGCAGGCAGGAGGAAGGCTCCTATGTCCTCATGCCGAGCCTGAGGTCGCTCGCCAAGACGGCAAGCCCGACCGTGGTAAACGTCAGAACGACCAGGAGGGTGCCGGGTGGAGACCTCTACCAGAGGTTCGATGGACCCGGAGATCACAACGAGCGGCTCGAAGAGTTCTTCCGCAGATTCTTCGAGCAGCTCCCTGATCAGGATCTCGATCAGCGAAGCCTGGGCTCCGGGTTCATCATTTCGAAGAACGGATATGTGCTCACGAACAACCACGTGATCTCCGGCGCGGACGAGATTTTCATCTCGCTGTCCGACGAATCCGGGCAGGAGTACCGGGCCGACGTGGCCGGCAAGGACGACAATACGGACATCGCCCTGATAAAAATCCGCTCCGACAGGGATGATTTCCCCGTAGCCGCCTTGGGTGACTCGGACTCTCTTGAGATCGGGGACTGGATCATCGCCATTGGCAATCCGTTCGGCTTCGGTCACACCCTGACGCAGGGGATCGTGTCCGCCAAGGCCAGGGTGATCGGCGCCGGGCCCTACGACAACTTCATCCAGACGGACGCGGCCATCAACCCCGGGAACTCGGGAGGTCCGCTTATCAATATGAGCGGAGAGGTGGTGGGCATCAACACCGCCATCGTCTCCACGGGCCAAGGCATCGGTTTTGCCATTCCCATCAACATGGCCAAGCAGATCCTTCAGGAGCTCAAGGACAAAGGCGAGGTGTCCCGGGGATGGCTGGGGGTGGCGATCCAGGAGGTCACCCCGGAGATCGCCCGGGCCGTGGGGCTGGGTGATCCGGCCGGGGCCATGGTTACCGCCGTGTATCCGGGTGATCCGGCGGAAAAGGCCGGGGTGAAGAAAGGCGACATTATTCTGGAGATCAACCGCATGAAGGTCCACGATCCCATGACGCTCACCCGGATGATCGGCAGCCTCAAGCCCGAAGAACAGGTGTCCATCGTCGTCTGGCGGGACTCTGGGAAGGTCGCACTCAACACCAGGCTGGAGAAGCGCAGTGACGAGAAGATATCCGAGCTGGGCAGCACCCCCGGGCAGACCCCGGGCAATACCAGGGACAAGTTCGGCCTGGTGATCACGGACATCACGCCTGAAACGCAGAGGCAACTGGATCTGGACGGGCTCTCGGGTGTTCTGGTGATGGATATCGACTCCCGAGGGATCGCCGCAGGGAGCAGGCTGCAGAAAATGGACGTCATCAGGGAAGTCAACAGCACCCAGGTGAAGAATATCGAGGAATACCTCGCTGCGATCGAGACCGTGAAAAAAGGCCAGGCAGTGCTCATGCTGGTCATCCGCAACGCCAGGCCCCTGTACGTTGCCTTGGACGTCAAATGAAGCTGCTGGCCCCCGCAAAGATCAATCTCTACCTCAAGGTCCTGGGAAAGCGGTCTGACGGATACCACGAACTGCTTACCCTCATGGTGCCGGTAGGCCTCTTCGATGAGATCGCCATGGAGAAGGCGGAGAGGGGAGTCTTTGTCAGGGCCCCGGGATGCGGCTGCAACGGCGCGAGCAATCTGGCCTACAAGGCTGCCGAGCTGTTCCTGAAAGAGACGGGCCTCCGGGAAGGCGTCGCCATTCGAATTGCCAAGAACATCCCCTTAGGCGCCGGGCTCGGCGGCGGAAGCAGCGATGCCTCGACCGTGCTCATGGGAATGAACGAGCTCTTCCATACCCGGATTCAGCGCAGGGAACTCATGAAAATGGCAGGCAGGATCGGGGCGGACTGCCCGTTTTTCATCCTTAAGAAGCCCTGTCTCATGGGCGGCAGGGGCGATGTTCCCCTGCACGAGGCCGTACTGGAGCCGCGGTCGTATTTAATTGTGACCCCACCCCTTGAGATTTCAACAGCTAAAGTTTATTCTCAGCTCAAGTGCCCATTGACTCGCGAACGCAAAAGGTATAGAATCATCAATGAAATTGTGCAAAAAGGAATTGAGCCGGAGCAGTGGCTGGAAAATGATCTGGAGGGCCCTGCCTTTGGTATTTGTCCGGAGCTCAAGCGGGCGAAGGCCGAGCTGCTTGATGCCGGGGCATTGGGGGTTATCATGTCAGGAAGTGGTTCGTCCGTTTTTGGCGTTTTCCAAAACGAAGAACATGTATGCAATGGATTGAGCCGGATAAGGCGTCATGAGGGGTATCGCTACGTACCCACAACAAGTTTGACGGGGGGAAGCCATGGAGATTACAGAGGTAAAGGTGTATCCGGTCAAGGATAACGACAAGCTCAAGGCGTATGCCTCGGTGGTATTCGACGACTGCTTCGTTATTCGCGATCTGAGAGTCATTCACGGGACAACAGGATTATTTGTAGCGATGCCTTCCCGCAAGCGGAAGGACGGAACCTTCAGGGATACCGCGCATCCCCTGAACATGGAGACACGAGACAAGATAGAGCAATCCATACTGGATATCTATCAACAAAAGATTGCCACAGACGCATAGATCTTCTATAAGAAGTTCCCAGAGCACCGAAGGTTGTCTCTACTGCTGGGATGTCGTCTAATGGCAGGACACGAGATTTTGGATCTCGTTATGGTGGTTCGAATCCACCCGTCCCAGCCAAATTGACGAGCAAGGAGAACGCGGATACATGGAGACGAACATCTGTGTCTTTTCGGGCAACTCCAACGGACCTCTGGCTGAGAGCATTTGCGGTATTCTGGGCATTGAGATGGGCAGTGCAGACGTGAAGAGGTTCTCCGACGGCGAGACGTCGGTGGACATTCACCAGAGCATTCGGGGCAAAGATATTTATCTCGTCCAGTCCACGTGCTCTCCCACGAACGAGCATCTCATGGAACTTCTGGTGATGCTGGACGCGGTGAAGCGGGCCTCGGCCCGGATCGTCACCGCGGTCATCCCCTATTTCGGCTATGCGCGTCAGGACCGCAAGGCATCTCCCCGGACCCCTATTACGGCCAAACTTGTGGCCAACCTGCTCACGACTGCAGGGGCGGACAGGGTCCTGACCATGGACCTTCACGCCGGGCAGATACAGGGGTTTTTCGACATCCCGGTGGACAACCTCTATGCCAAGCCCGTGATGCTGAACTACATCAAGGACCAGTACACCAATCACCTGTGCATCGTTTCACCCGATGCCGGCGGCGTGGAGCGCGCCCGGGCGTATGCAAAACCTCTGAAGGCGGACCTGGCGATCATCGACAAGAAACGCGAGCGCGCGAACGAATCCGATGTCATGCACATCATCGGCGATGTCAAGGGCAAGATCTGCCTGCTCATCGACGACATGGTGGATACTGCCGGGACCCTTACCAATGGTGCGGCCGCGCTCAGGGATGCCGGGGCAACGAAGGTCGCTGCATGCTGCACGCACGCGGTCCTCTCCGGCCCGGCCATCTCCCGGGTCACCAACTCGCCTCTGGAGGAGCTGGTGGTCACGGACACGATCCCGCTCAAGGGCGACGCCACCATGTGCAAGAAGATCACGGTCCTGAGCGTGGCCCCGCTTTTAGGAGAGGCCATGAAGCGGATCTGCAGCCATGAATCCGTCAGCGAGCTCTTCCTCTGGAACGGGAAATAGGCGGCAATTTTTAAACAGGACTGCTTTTAAGAAAGTGTCTTGGCGAGTTCCGGCCGGTACTGAAGGGCCTCTGCAAGGTGATCGGAGTGCACATCCGCAGATCCGTCCAGGTCTGCGATGGAGCGGGCGACCTTCATGACCCGCTTGAACCCCCTCATGCTCAGGCTCCAGGTCTTCATCGCCTGGACGAGCAGCTTTCTGCCTCCAGCGTCGATGCGGCAGATCTTTTCGATCTTCTGCTCGGGGATGTATGCGTTGAGGCAGCCCCTTTCTTCCTGAACTGCCCGGGCCTTCTCCACGCGGAGCCTTGTGGCAGACGAGGCGGATGCGGACTTGCGGGAGAGAACTTGTGAGGCATCCACGGGATCGACCCAGACGTGCAGGTCTATCCTGTCCAGCAGGGGGCCTGATATGCGGCTGCGGTATCTGGAGAGCTGGGTCGGAGTGCACCGGCACTCCCGGGACGGATGGCCGAGAAAACCGCAGGGACAGGGGTTCATGGCTCCGATGAGCTGGAACCGCGCCGGGAAACTCAACGAGCCATTGGCCCGGGAAATGGTGATGTTCCCTTCCTCCAGGGGCTGCCGCAGCGATTCCAGAGCGCTGCGCCTAAACTCGGGCAGTTCGTCCAGAAAGAGCACGCCGTTGTGCGAAAGCGTGACCTCGCCCGGAGCCGGGATGCTGCCTCCGCCGATGAGGCCCGCGTCCGAGATCGTATGATGCGGTGAGCGGAAGGGACGCGAGGTGCCGGAAGGGCTCTTCCCAAGCCTGCCCGCAGCCGAGTAGATGCGGGTGCACTCAAGGAATTCCTCCTGCGACAGCGGCGGGAGGATGGAGGGCAGGCGCTTGGCCAGCATCGACTTGCCTGCACCCGGAGGCCCGAGAAAGAGGATGTTGTGGCTCCCTGCCGCCGCGATCTCCAGGGCCCGCTTGGGCAAGTCCTGCCCGGTGATGTCCGCAAGGTCGGGGGGTGAGTTTTCTCCGGTTTCCGCCAGGGGCGGGCAGACCCTATACGGATGGGGCAGAGAGGTTCTCAGATACCGCACGATCTCCTTGATATCACGCACCGGCCAGACCCTCACACCGGAGAGGGCAGCCTCCTCGGCGTTGGTTTCCGGGCAGACCACCCCTCTGAATCCCAGTTTTCCGGCCAGAAAGGCGGCGGAAATCGCGCCCCGCACCGGCCGCACCCCGCCGTCGAGGCCCAGCTCTCCTATGAACATCAGGCCGGATATTCTCTCCTGGAGCACCACACCGAGCGCGCAGAGCACAGCGATGCAGATGGGAAGATCGAAGACCCCACCCTCCTTCTTACGGTCCGCGGGTGCGAGGTTGACAGTGATGCGCCGGGGAGGGAACTCGAGCCCAGAGTTGATGATTGCGGAGCGAATCCGCTCCCTGCTCTCCTTCACCACATTGTCCGGCAGGCCCACAATGGAAAAGCCCGGAAGCCCTGCATGGACATCGACCTCCACAACAACACCCAAGGCATCCGTCCCCCACGGGCACGCCGAATGCGCGACTGCAATCATAATGAACTCAAGCATACTCTTTCCCGCAGTCGAAGTCCAGCCCCACCAGCGTGCTTTGGGGTGGAAGATGCCAGGGCCCCTTCCGGCACCTGTGGCGCCGATGCGCGGCATATGTATGCCGCTTCATTGGAGCCCGGGCGCGAGTTCTTGACTGCGCGCTTCTCTGCTGAATCTGCCCATGAGCATGGAGAGCCAATGCCTGAACCTGGCGAAATCCCCTTCGATACAGGGTACATAAATCGTTTTTCCATTTCATAATAACCCGTGACCAAGCTAAGACAATCTCGCCTCAGCCGTTTATGGGCTGAGACCCGCAGACGGTTCCGGCTGTTTCAGGATCCCGCGCAGGGCCAGCGCATTCTTCGGGGCATACCCGCCGAAGTCGTTGTCGAAGTAGACATAGGTATCCTTTCCCCACGATCTGATCCTCTTCGCCCACGACACCAACTCTTGGGTGGTGTATTCAGAGGCATAGAGTTTCCGGGAGCCGTGGAGCCGGATGTAGACGTGATCCGCGGTAACCGCCTCAAGATAGGGAAACCGGCCCGCAGTGTCTGCGATGCACCAGGCGATGCCGTGCTTCTCAAGGAGGGCCAGGGCCTGCTCGCCGGTCCAGCTCGGATGCCTGGCCTCCAGCGCGTACCGGCAGCCTCCCGGCAGGAGGCCAAAGAACGCCGATGCAGTCTCATCGCAGAAGGCAAGAGAGGCCGGGACCTGGAAGAGTATGGGCCCCAGCTTGTCCCCCAGTGAGGACACGTCGGAAAAAAGGAGGTCCAGCGATTCTTCGATCCCCTTGAGCCTGCGGACGTGCGTGATGTACCTGCTTGCCTTGACAGACCAGAGAAATCCCTCAGGGGTTGAATCACGCCACGTGCGGTAGGTGTTTTCCCTGATCCGGTGATAAAAGGTCGCATTCACCTCCACCGTGGAGAAGATCCGGGAATAATAATCGAGCCACCGGCTCCGGGGGCAGTCTCCGGGATAGAACACCCCTTTCCAGTGCCGGTAGTCCCATCCCGATGTGCCGATATATGCGCGCATGAAAACCCCTTATGTAAACGTAATGGTTCAGCAGGTGTCGGGCATTGGGAACGCGGCATGGCCCCTCATATATAATCTATAGCGCTTCCAGAGGAGGGGACAATGGAGCCTCATATGATTTCACGAATTGTCAAGAGCCAGAGGGGATTCTATGGCAGCGGGATCACAAGGAATGTGGGGTATCGCCGGAAGCAGCTACAAGAGGCTCGGTGATCTGGTCGGCAGGGAAGACAGCCTCATCATCGCGCCGCGGAATTATCCCTTCCCGCTTGCCATGGTTCCCCTGCGGGTTCCTGCGACAGGGGCCCCGCGGCCCGGCGCTGCCTCCTTCAGGGCCTTTTCAATGGCGCTTTTCAGCTCCTGCATGTCTGCCGGCTTGGAAAGCAGCGCGCGTATGCCGCTGTCTGCCAGCTTTTTTTCACTGACCGTGTCGCTGAAACCGCTGCACAGAATCACCGGCACACCGGGGCGGATACCGGTGATCTCCGTTGCGAGATCCACTCCGGTCATCTGCGGCATGGTCTGGTCCGTGATGACTAGGTCGTAGGCATCAGGGTTTGCGGAGAACAGGCTCAACGCATCCGCGCCGCTGCCCGCAGGCGTTACCTCATAGCCCAGAATCTTCAGGACCTTGCTCACGCTGGAAAGGATGATCGCCTCGTCATCGACCAGCAGGATCGATCTCTTATCCGGTTTTCCCGGCGTGCCGGGGTCCCGGACGGGGAGTTCCTCGCTCGTCTCACGGGTCGTGGGCAGGTACACGGTGAACAGCGATCCCTCTCCGGGCGTGCTCTCCACCCTGACGGCGCCGCCGTGGGCCTTGACGATCCCGTGGATCACCGACAGCCCCATCCCGCTCCCCTTGCCCACGTCCTTGGTGGTGTAGAAGGGATCGAAGATACGGCCCATGATTTCGGGTGTCATCCCGATTCCGGTGTCGGAGACCGTGAGCTGAAGGTACTCTCCTGCCTGGATCTCCCGGGGGGCGAGCTCCTCAGGGAGATCGACATTGGCCAGGGCCACTTCTATGGTCCCGGTATGCGGCTCGATTGCATCCGCGGCATTTCTGCACAGATTCATGACAATCTGCTGGATCTGCGTGGCATTGCCGAGAACCGAGTCGTTTTGTGCGCCGTTGGTCAGGGCGATCTCGATGGTGCTCGGCAGGGATGACCGCAGGAAGGTGACAGTCTCCTGAATCAACCCGGAGACCGCCACAGGCTTTAGCTGCTGCTCGTTGCGCCTGCTGAACGAGAGGATCTGCCTCAGCAGGTCTCTCTGGCGGTAGGCTGCGCTCAGGACCAGGCGGACGGTCTGATCCCGGGAATCGCCGAAGGGGACCTCTTGGGCGAGCACCTGGAGATTCAATATAATAGGGTAGAGCATGTTGTTCAGGTCATGGGCTATCCCGCCTGCGAACCTGCCCAGGGCTTCCATCTTCTGGGCCTGGATGAGCTGGCTCTCCAGGTTCGCCTTCTCTTCTTCGGTGCGCATGCGCTCGGAGATCTCCTCTTCGAGCTGCCTGTTCCTCGCCTCCAGCTCGGCGGTCCGCTCCCTCACGATCTCTTCCAGGTGGTCACGGTGCCTGCGCACCTCTTCTTCTGTTTTTAGGCGGACCACGGCAGCGGCGATCTGGTCGGTAACCGCCTTCATCAGGGACAGGTCCTCCCGGCTGAATGCCTCCCGATTGCGGGCCCCGAACGAGAGCGTGCCGATCACCCTGCCGCCTTCGGCCTGAAGCGGATGGCATGCATAGGCCCTGATGCCGTATGCTTTGATCTGTTCTGCCTCCAGCCCGAACGCTGCAGGACTGTCACCCGCCATGATGGGACAGCCCTTACGGAACGATTCCCCGGAATACACGGCGCGATAATCCAGGTGTTCGATCCTTGCGGCCTCTTTCTTGAGAATCCCTGCAAAGGCATTGAGATGCAGGGTCTCGCTCTTTTCATCGAGCAGATAGTTGAAGTAGGCCTGGCAGTTCAGGTATTCCATGACCTTTCGGCAGAGCGAATCCACGGCCTTCCGGGGCTCTTTTGCCCGGAGCAGCTCGCCCGCAGTGTCTGTCAGCAATTCAAACCGGCCGGCCATCCGCTGCAGCGATTCCTCGGCCAGAATTCTGGTCAGTGCGGCAACGAGGTAATCAGTGAGCCTTTCCCACAGGGCGATGACAGGGGGCGAGAAAAGTCCTTCCCGGTGGTCGCAGAGCTGGACCAGCCCCAACCTTTCTTCTCCCGAGCGCAAGGGGATGAGCGCGACCGACTCGTAGCCGAAGACGTTGCACCGGTTTCTCAACCGGATCTTCAGATCCTCCTCAATGGTCCCGGAGGCAAGCTTCGTGGTGCTGTTGGTCCAGAAGCTCCCGCGCCCGGTGAAGAAGGGCATGGACGACGGGACGTTGCCGAGAATCACGCTGCCGCACAGGCACTCGAGCGCAGGCTTGCCCGGGTCGTGACGCGCGGGGCCACCCTGATCGTCCTGCCAGCACAGCAGATTCTCCAGCCTCACGAACTCCTCGGGAAACCCGCTGGCATGACTGTACGGATAGTCCCCGTCTCTTTCCAGCCGAACCGCAACGGCCTGGCAGCCCGACTCTTGCTGAAAGAATTCCACCACCATGCGGACCAGGTCGCCTGACGTGCGGATCTCGTTGGCGCGGCGGAGAAACTCCACCACTGTCTCCCGCTCGCGTTCGGCCTCCATGCGCCTGGCGATTTCCGTGCTCTGCTCATGCACGTGCTGCTGAAGCGTGACGTTTGTCCTGCCGAGCTCCTCCCTGCTTTGAACGAGGTCCCGGAACATGAGGCCATAGGGTTTTTTCAGGCCTGTTGAAATCACGGCCCGGTACAGGAGGTAGTAGGCGGCTATCTTGAATAAGTGGCCGAGTTGGTTGGAGAGGTCGTAGACCCCGAGATAACGGGTGAACGAGAGCTCTGCCGCCACATTGAACACGATCCCCCCGGCGATGAGCCGCAGCACGCCGGAATCGAATGACCGCCTGTATGCCAGCACCGCCCCGAGGGATGCGATGAAGATGAGGCTGATGACATACTCGCTGCCGATCTTGAACGCGGTCAGCCCGGTGCCCTCCACATAGCAGTCCGGGAATATGTCCCAGTGAAAGATCGAGAGCAGGGCAAGAACCGTGACCGCGGTAAATGCGGCAAAGACGCCCGAAGGCCTGAACGCTCTCTTCAGGAAGATCAGGGCCGCCAGGAACGAAACAGCATGCATGTACCTCGTCAGAATCCACAGCTCGGTCGCCAGGTTGGCGCCCGGGGTATCGAACACTCCCATGCCTTTGTACGCAAGGGCATGGAGCCCGTCGAGGAGGCCGATGAACAAAGACGCTATGCCGAGGAAGAGCACATAGTTGTTGTCCATCAGTCTCCGGGAGTTCCATGCGAACATGAACACTCCTACTGAGATGGTGATGCAGAAGCCCTCGGCAATGCTGTGGAACAGGGTGTAGCTGTGCAGCGTGGTCAGGTGCAGCAGGAGCAGGGTCAAAGCGCCGAGGAGAACATACGCCCCTGTTTCGAGTACTGAGCCCGCCTCCCGGGTACCACGATTTTCTGGTTGCTTCATGACTGGTCATCCATATTCTTTAAGCCGATCGCCTGGATCAGGGTCTGTCTTTTTCTGCTCCAATGCTATACAATTGCATCCGGCATGTAAACCAGTGTTTTTTCAACTTGATATTGAGGCATATGCACTGGCTTTCATGCAGGTTTTTCCGGCAGGGATACAAGGCTCGTCATGGCGTCTTTGCCTGGGCGGGAATTTTCCATTGCCCTTGACAAGCGAAGTGGTGTATTCCTCACAGGTCTTTTGAAATCTCCCTGGAGGAATTGCATGGGTATCATGTCCAATACCATAAGCATCTACCAGTACGAGGTCCTGGGGGACTTCCCCGAAGGGGACCTGCGGCTGTGGATTCAGCAATGTCTTGAGAAAAACAGGTTCGAGCCCATCGATACCGTGCCGGATGGCGAGGCAGTGGGATGGGTGCGGTTCGATGAGCACACCGGTTCCGACTTTGGCAGCTTTGACGCGTTCTCCTTTGAGCATTACTGCCTTTTTACCCTGAGAAAGGACGTGCGCAAGGTGCCTGCGGCCCTGCTCAAGAACCTGGTGGAAAAAGAATGCGGACACTGGCTCAAGGAGCGGCCCAAGCTCCACAAGGTGCCGGCCGGGAAGAAACGCGAGATCCGCGAGAACATCCACGCCTCCCTGCTGGCGCGGTCACTTCCCGACCCCTCGGCCGTTGACGTGCTCTGGAACACCGAGACCGGGACCGTCACCGTGGCGAACATCGGAGTCAAGGTGCTCGATTTCGTGGAGGACGAGTTCGCCAAGACCTTTGAAGGGCTTTCCTTAAGCCCCATTCACCCCATCAGGCGGGCCGAGAAGGTCCTGCCCGCCGAGCACCTCGATGCCCTGGACCGGGTGAACCAGGCATCTTCCCGCGACGTGCTGCTGCAGATCAAGAAAAACAGGTGGCTCGGCTGGGAGTTCTTTCTGTGGCTCATGTACAAGAGCTCCGAGGGCAGCTCAGAGTACCAGGTGACCCGCCAAGGGCCGGCCGAGACGGGAGACCGCTTCGTCGCCTATGTCTACGATCGGTTCGTGCTCACCCAGGACCACGAGGACGGCACGAGGAAGAGCACGATCAGCGGGCCTCAGAAGAATTTTTCCGAGGCCTGCAAGGCCATTGTGAGCGGAAAGAACATCACGGAGGCGACCCTGTATTTTGAGAAGGACATGTTCAAGTGGAAGATGAGCCTCAAGGGCGACATCTTCGCGTTCGGGTCCTTCGGCTGCCCTCCGGTCAAGATCGAGAAGGACGAGATGACCGATCCGGCCATGGAAAGAGATGCGGTGTTCTTCGAGCGGATGAATCTCCTGGAGACCGGCATCCAGCTCTTCGAGAGCCTCTTTAGCGCCTTTCTCTCCGATCGGCTGACCGGCCCCTGGCCCCAGCTCACCCATGCCATCAACGAGTGGCTGCATAAAACCTGATTTCTCAGGGGAGGCGCGGATATGAGGATCGTTATCGTCGTGGGCATGCCTGCAGCGGGCAAGAGCATCGCCAGAACCTATGCAGAGAAAAAGGGCTACCCCTACCATGCAACCGGCGACGTGGTGCGCGCCGAGGTCAAGGCCCGG